>JACUUN010000167.1 GCA_014859265.1 Coriobacteriia bacterium | reverse complement strand
GGATGATGTGCCGCCCGATCACCTGCTTGTAGCCGTCCGTGGTGGAAGGGGACAGGCCCCGGCGCCGGCACTCCTCGAGCCAGCGCGTCAGGTAGGCGGCCAACGTCTCGTTGCCGCCGCCGAGCGCGAGGCCCTTGTCGCGGCGCTCCAGGAGCTCCCGGCGCTTCGCCCGGGCTTCCGTCTTCGTGCGTGCCGTGGCGGAGAGCTCGCGCTCCTGGCCCGTCAGCGGATCCTTGTACGAGACGCGAACCTGCCACGTGTCCCCGCGTGGGCGGATGCCGGTATCATCGGCCATCGTCGATCTCCTGTCGCTTGCGGATGCGGAAAGCCCGGCTCTTGCAGGCATCTGTGCAATACCGCTTCTTCGTGCCGCCGAGCGGGATCTCGAACCACTCTCCGCACCCCTCGCGCTCGCACTTCTTGAAGTCGCGGTTCCCGTCGATCACGCGGGCGAGCTGTAGCCACATCGCGCCCAGCAGGTGCTCCGGGAGAATGGCGATCTGGACGCCGCCGTCTCTTACGAGCCGAGGCGAGCAGTACCGCCCCAGGTAGGCGTTGACGAGGCCCCGAAGGGCCGCCCCGACGGCTCGCTGCGTCTGTACCTTCTCCGCCAAGCTACGGGGGATGGAAGCGGGGACGAGGAGCGTTTCCTGACGAGCGAGCGGGACGTTGTGGGCCCCGAGTCGGCCATCAGGAAAGCGAAGCTCGACGAGCCCTTCGTCGCCTGGGACGATCCTCATCTCCGGAAGCGCCTTGGAGCCGTCAGGATGCGAGCGCCGCCCTTCATGGAATAGCTGCGTCGCCGTCCTCATTAACAGCACCGAATCCACCCACGCGGCGAAGGTCTCTCCTTGGGTGGGCGCGTCACCGGCGCGTGGCCGACGACTGGCCGGGCGAATCTTCTCCTCGAGGCCGAGCAGGCCGTAGCGATGGGCGAAGCCGGCGAAGGCGCCCTCGTCCAAGTCGAGCTCGGCGAACTTGAGGAACAACCCCTCGGATTCCAGCGGAGCATACTCGTCGCCGTAGCTCGGCCCCCGCAGCACCGGCAAGCCGAGGAACCTGTCCGCGCCCCCATCGAACCATTCCGCGTGGCGCGCACGCTCCCACAGAAAGCGCATCAGCTCGTCCAAAGCCGTGCTCCCTTCTCTCGTCCGACACGCTATCGACACGATTCTACATTGCGATACGTGTTGTGGCAAGTCGGCCGTGTCTGTACTCTGCAACAGGAGGAGCCGACGACAGGAGGAAGCGATGATCCGGCTGCAACGCGAGCGCGAGGCGCGAGGTCTGTCCAAGGCGAAGCTCTCACGCCTGGCGGACATCAACGCCACCTATGTCTACTGGGCCGAGGGACGCGGCTTCCAGCTCGGCCAGGAGCATCTGCGCAAGCTCGCCGCCGCGCTCGGGCTTCCGCAGGAAGAGGCGCCGACCCTGATCGAGGAGGTCGAGTCGTGAATGCCCGACTCGCCGACGCGCCCGACCTGCTGACGACCGGCGAGCTGGCGGCCATCGTCCGGGTAAGCGAAAGGACGATCCGCTCCTGGCGCGCCCGGGGGCTTCTCCCGGCCGTCAAGATCGCCGGCACGGTGCGCTACCGCCGGGAGGCCGTCGAGCGGGCGCTCATCGAGATCGAACAAGCCGACGAGGCGATCGTATGAGCCTGCTTCCCGTGGCGGATGCGTCCTACGCCGAGCTCGACGCCGAGGAGGCACTCATCGCCTGGCTCATCGAACAGCCCTACCCGATCGCCAGCGCAGTCGCCCGACGCGCCGAGATCCGAACCGAACGCCGTGAGCGGCAGGCCCGCGGCGGACGTGGCGAGTCGCTCTTCGAGGTCGACGGCGCCGGCAGAGGGGGGCGGTAAGGGTGAGACTCCGCAACCGGATCACTCCCGCGGACACCTTCACGGACGGCCGGCTGCTCGGCGTCTCACCCCGGGCCCGCGCGCTGGCCATCGTGATCGAGTCCCTCGCCGAGGACACCGGCCTTCTGGTGGACAGTCCCGTCGAGATCCGGAGCGCCGCCGGCGCCTACCTCTCGGATGCCGAAGGGCGCCTGCCGAGCACGGAGGACCTTACGGAGGCCCTGGACGAGCTCGCCGCGGTGTCGTGGGTAATCCGGCAAGAGGTA
>JACUUN010000166.1 GCA_014859265.1 Coriobacteriia bacterium | reverse complement strand
TCCTCGGTGCTTCGCGGTAAGCTGGTGGCGCGCAGCTTATGCGCCACATCGTTAGGGCGTTCCGCACTGAGACCTGGGGGGAGTCATGAGCATCAACGCACTTGCTGCAGAGGTTGTGACGGCGACCCGCAAGGGGCTGCTGGAAGATCGGAAGCCGGACGGGGTTGAGGCACTCACCAAGTACATACCTACAGAGTCAATCACGCTGTACATCGCCACCGTGTCCGCCTGGGCTGCTCTGGTCAGTGTCATGCCGTGGCTCACACCGGTGATTGCCTACACCACCTTCGTCGTCATCACGCCGGCACTAATGGTCGTGCTTTGGATTCGTCAGCGGGCTCTCGACGGACAACAGGTGAAGGTCCCGTTGGCGCGGTGGCCCTGGTGGCGCATTGTCGCGTCGACGATTGCCTTTGCCGTGTGGGGGCTCGCAGTCCCAGGGAACCCGATCATCGCAGCTGACAGCCAGACTGGCGGAGTCGTCGCAGCGTTCGCTGCGCTCGTGATCTCAACCTTGCTCAACCTTGTCGCCCCCATCTTCGAGCGGCGGACGCCCTAACAAGCGCATCGAGCAGAACGCCAGAGGGTAGACTGACCTGAAGAGCGCGTGGGCGTCTGCTCATGCGCCACATCGTTCGACCCAACCCTCGAGCGCATGGCGCCGTCCTTGAGAGTACGCTATAGTGTACGCATCAGCGTATTGAATCGGAGGCTCCCATGTCACCTCTCCGCCCTACCACCGACGTTCGCCCGGTAACGGAGTTTCGCGCGAACACGTCTGCGGTCATCGAGCAGATGCACTCCACGAAGCGCCCCGTGATCCTGACGCAGCACGGCAGAAGCGCGGCAGTACTCCTCGACCCGGAGGTCTACGAGGGCCTCATCGATGAGATCGAACTGCTTCGAGACCTCGCGATCTCCGAGGCCCAGATCGCTTCGGGTCAGGTCATCGCCCATGAGAAGGTCGCCCGCAGGATGCGTGAGAAGTATTCGCTGTGAGGGTCTCTTGGACTGAACAAGCCCTCGGACAGCTCGACGAGGCCATCGCCTTCATCGCCGCGGACCGCCCTGAGGTAGCCCTCGACTGGCTTGAGCGCTTGCTGGAGGCTGGCGAGAGCCTTGCAGAGTTGTCTGACCGGGGCAGGGTCGTGCCCGAGGCAGGGCGTAAAGAGGTCCGCGAACTCCTCGTCGGCCCGTACCGCCTGGTCTACCGTCGGGACACGGACGCGGTCACGATCACGATGGTCCTTCACGGGCGGCGTGAGCTACACGCTGATAATGTGCCCTGACGGGTGGGTCGAACAAGCGGATCGAGCAGACAATACGCCGGCTTGTGGGGTAGTCTCGGGTCGGAAGCGCGGGGAGCGGCGTATTGCAGCTCATCCGCCACACGTTAGCCGGATGGACGGATCTCAATGAGTGTCGAGGACTTTGAGGCCCTGCCGCAGCGGGTGTTCCTGGATTCCTGCACTCTGCAGACGCTTCGCGACTACGGCTACTTCATCTGGGAAGGCGAGCTGATCGCGGCGGATGACCAGATTCATGCGATTCCCGACGGACTGGCGAACGTCGAGGCACTCCGGAGCATCTTCGACATCAACGAGCGCGCGCCGTTCGAGTGGATTCTCAGCGAGGGCAGCCTCGACGAAGCCTTCGACAAGCGCGATCCTGGGCACCTGCAATGGGCGTATGACGTTCTCGATCACACGCTGGCGTGTCTTGAGGAATCTGGTGGCCCTACCGTTCAGGCAGAATCGCTCGCTCAAGTGGTGATGAGTACCCGCTTCGAGTATCTCTCCGCGAAGGACCGCAGGTTGATTCACGACGCCGTCCGCTTGGGCTGCGACGCCTTTCTCACCATGGAGCGGCGACTTCCGCGGAACTCCGAGCATCTCGAACGCGAACTGGGGTTGCGAGTACTGCGCCCCTGCGAGCATTGGGCATTGCTGCAGCCGTGGGCCAGTCTCTACAAATAGGTCCACGCGGCTAACCCGCGCGTCAACCAGACAACGCGGCCAGGCGAGGGTATCCTTGGCAGCAACGGCCGCGTAGCCGCGTTGCAGGTTACGCGCTACAACGTTCGCTGGACCCCCGACTGCTGCCGATCGCGACCCCCCCTGGCGCTGAGAGA
>JACUUN010000007.1 GCA_014859265.1 Coriobacteriia bacterium | reverse complement strand
GCGATGTACATCAGGGCGTTCCCGCACTTGCTCGGCCTTTTCGCTGCGGCGCTCGGCCCGGAGCGCCTTCCCACGCACATGTTGCGCATGGTCACGGGACACCACATAGACGAAGCGTTGAGTGCGGCCCGCAAGACCCTTGAAGAGCCGGAGTGGCAGACGCTTGCCTTCCGCATGCTCGGTGAGGAAGGGGCCGACCGTATCGCGGCACTCAGCACGACAGCATCGTGCCGGGTGCGCCTCTTCGGTGGACTCGAAGTGTCGGCGGGTACGCGGCAGGTCTTGGAACGGGATTGGCGCAAGCGCAAGGCGAGACTGCTCTTCGCGATGCTCGTGCTGCAACAAGGAAAAGAGGTCCCGCGGGACCAGATCTACGATCACCTGTGGCCCGAGATGGACGCCGATCGCTCCCGCAACAACTTCTACGTGATATGGAGCTCGATGAAGGGCGCCCTCGTCCCGGATTCGGCGAAGGGCGAGTCGTGCCCATACGTCGAGCACACCGGCGGGGTGTGCAAGGTCGTGACGGAGCACGTGTTCTCCGACGTCGCAGAGTTCGATCTGCTCGTTTCGGCTGCTCGTCAGTCTGTGAGCGAGAATGATGCTGATGCGGCGATCCGGAGCTACGAGCGTCTCATCGACCTGTATCGAGGCGACCTGCTCCCGGGCGACGTATATGATGACTGGTTCTCCTCGGCCAGGAATCACTATCGCCAGGAGTTCTGCGATGCGATGCTCACGGCTCACCGGCTCCTCACGGCAGATGGCGACCACCCGGGTGCCCTGCGGATGGTACGCCGGGGTATCAGCGCCGATCCTTGGCGCGAGGACCTGTATCAGGCTGCGCTGAGATCTCACATCGCATCCGGGCAGCGCAGTGCGGCAATCGATACCTACCTGTCGTGCCGCAGTCACCTTGCGGAGCAGCTCGGACTCGACCCGTCGACGGAGACGATTCGCCTCTACGACCAGGTTCTTGCCATGGAGGAGCACTCCGACGGCAACTCGGTGACTGGATAGGAAAGAGTAAGGGTCTGCTAAGAGTCCTCCGCTATGGTGCTCGTACAGGTAGCCGAAACGCTGCCTGGGCGAGCGGATCGGAGGTTCACCGGGCCCTCCAGCAAGGAGCGGAGCGGGAGCGTGTGGTAGGGCCGCAAGGTGAGGAGACGGGAGACTCCTGAGGGGCACCGCGACGGTCATGATGCCCACCTCTCGGGCCCAGCGGGCACGAGATCCGCTGACCGGGGGTCGACGACGAACGTGGTCGTCGGCCCCCGTTGCGTTGTTGACCACCCGGGCCGCGCGATGAATGCCGTCCGGGCACCCTCCGTGACACCTCGGTGACGGGGCGTCTGACGGGTCTCTGAGACACCCCCCGTGTGCTAGAATCGTTGTGCTTTCAGCCCGTTCGGGGCCTGATTTCGCCACATCGGAAGGTGTTGTTCTTCATGGCCAACTTCCTCGCCAAACTCTTCACCATCGGCGAAGGTCGTCAACTCAAGCAGTACGAGGAGCTCGTCGCCCGCATCAACTCCCTCGAGACCGGCATCCAGGCGCTCGACGATGAGGGTATCCGTGCAGGTACCGCAGGGTTTCGCCAGCGCGCGTCCAACGGCGAGCCGCTCGACGATCTCCTGCCAGAGGCGTTCGCGATGTGCCGAGAGGCCGCGCTGCGCTCTCTCGACATGCGTCACTTTGACGTCCAGCTCATCGGCGGCATGGTGCTCAACGCCGGCATGATCGCCGAGATGAAGACCGGTGAAGGCAAGACGCTCGTGGCCACGCTAGCGGCCTACCTGAACGCACTCGGCGGCAACAGCGTCCATGTCGTCACCGTCAACGACTACCTCGCACGCCGCGACAGCGAGTGGATGGGTCAGGTCTACCGCTTCCTCGGCCTCGAGGTCGGCCTCATCCAATCGCAGATGGACCCGACGAAGCGCAAGGCAGCCTACCAGACCGACGTCATCTATGGGACGAACTCCGAGTTCGGCTTCGACTACCTGCGCGACAACATGGTGGTGCGGCCGAACAGCCGGGTGCAGCGCGGACATCACTTCGGGATCGTCGACGAGGTCGACTCGATCCTCATCGATGAGGCGCGCACTCCGCTCATCATCTCGGGCGCCGGCACCAAGTCGGCGGACACCTACAAGCATTTCGCGAAGGTCATGCCCCGCCTGCGACCGGAAATCGACTTCGAGCTGGACGAGGCCAAACGAACCGTCGCGCCGACCGAGGAGGGCATCCGCAAGGTCGAACAGGCGCTCGGCATCGAGGACCTGTACTCGGACCCGAGCGGGCAGCTCGTGAACCACCTCCAGCAGGCGCTCCGTGCGCAGTTCCTCTTCAAGAAGGACGTGGAGTACGTCGTCAAGGACGGCGAGGTGCTGATAGTCGACGAGTTCACCGGTCGCCTCATGTACGGGCGCCGCTACTCCGAGGGCCTGCACCAGGCCATCGAGGCGAAGGAGAAGCAGCACGTCCGCGAGGAGAACCAGACACTCGCGACGATCACGCTGCAGAATTACTTCCGCATGTACGAGAAGCTCTCCGGCATGACCGGTACCGCCGTGACCGAGGACGCGGAGTTTCGCGAGATCTACAAGCTTCCGGTCATGGTGATTCCGACCAACATGCCGATGGTCCGCGACGACCGCGACGACCTCATCTACCGTACGGTCGAGTCGAAGTTCGGGGCGGTGGTGGAGGAGATCGCCGCAGGTCACGCAGCGGGACAGCCGGCACTCGTCGGCACCATCTCCATCGAGAACTCCGAGCGGCTCTCGCGCCTGCTCACGAAGCGCGGTATCAAGCACGAGGTACTCAACGCCAAGCACCACGAGCGCGAGGCACACATCGTTGCGCAGGCCGGACGTCTCGGCGCCGTCACGATCGCTACCAACATGGCCGGCCGAGGTACCGACATCATCCTCGGCGGGAACCCGGACTTCCTCGTCGATGACGTGCTGCGCGAGCAGGGCATCCAGCCTGAGGAGGCCACCGAGGAGCAGCACGCAGTTGCGCTTTCCCGGGCCAAGGAGATCACGGCCGAGGAGCACAAGCAGGTTGTGGCAGCCGGCGGCCTGGCAGTCATCGGCACCGAGCGCCACGACTCCCGGCGCATCGATAACCAGCTGCGCGGCCGGTCGGGACGCCAGGGCGACCCGGGCCTCTCGCAGTTCTACCTGTCGCTGAACGACGATCTCATGCGGCTGTTCGGCGGCGACCGGATGGACCGCATCTCGCGGTTCATGGAAAAGACCGATATCCCCGACGACATGCCGATCCAGGCGGGACTCGTCTCCAAAGCGATCGAGAGTGCCCAGCGCCAGGTCGAGGCGATGAACTTCGCGGCACGCAAGCACGTGCTTGAGTATGACGACGTGATGAACAAGCAGCGCGAGGTCATCTACAAGGAGCGCAACCGCATCCTTGACGGCAAGGATATCCACGAGCGGGTTGAGGAGATGGTGCGCGAGCTCGTCCTCGCAGGCGTCCTGGATCTCTGTCCCGAGCGCAGCTACGCCGAGGAGTGGGATTGGGACGGGCTCGCCACGTGGTACCGGGAGCTCACCGGCATCGACCGTGTGGTTGCGAAGCACAAGGGACAGATCGAGAACCCGCACGAGCTGGCCGATGAGCTCATCGAGACCGCACTGGAGGCCTATGCTCGCCGTGAGACGGAGCTCGGTCCGGACAACCTGCGCGAACTCGAACGGCAGGTCATGCTCCGCGTGATCGATACGCGCTGGATGGAGCACCTGCTCGAGATGGATTACCTCAAGGACGGGATCGGGCTGCGCGCCATGGGCCAGCGCGATCCGCTCGTCGAGTACAAGTCAGAGGCGTACAACATGTTCGGCGAACTCGTGTCGGCCATAAACGAGGACTTCCTGCGCACCATCTTCCACATCCAGGTGGTCCGTCCCGAGGCACCCCCGGCCGAGCCGATCCCGAGCGATGTCTCGTACTCGGCCCCGTCCGAGTCGACGATCTTCGCCGGCGTCGCCCAGAGTGCGGCGACCGCGGCTGGCCCGTCAGGTCCCTCGCCGGAAGCCATCGCTGCTGCGAGTGCTGCAGCGGGCGGCTCGGTCAGGACCGCGACGATGGTCAAAGACAGGGAAGACCCGTTCGCCGACGTCGGACGCAACGACCCCTGCCCGTGTGGCAGTGGCAAGAAGTACAAGAAGTGTCACGGGGCGGCGGTGTAGATGATCCAGGACCGGACATCGGAGCTAGCCGAGCTCAGAACCCGCGTCGACAAGATGGCGGAATACCTCCACATCGAGGCGAAGCGTGCTGAGATCGCCGAACTCGAAGAGCGTTCCGCCGAACCGGGCTTCTGGGACGACCAGTCCTCGGCACAGCGCATTATGGCTCGCGCGTCCGAGTTGCGTGAAGAAGTCAGCAGCTACGAGGGCATCCTCGCCGCACTCGAAGACGCCGAGGTCGGCAACGAGCTGGCGTTTGCCGAGGAGGACGAGGAGCTTGCCACTGAACTCGCGGCCACTCTCAAGGATCTCTCGAAGCGTATCGGCTCGCTCGAGCTCTCGTCGTGGTTCACCGGCGAGTTCGACGCCGGTGACGCCATCGTGACCATCACCCCCGGTCAAGGGGGGCTTGAGGCGCAGGACTGGGCAGAGATGCTCCTCCGGATGATGACCAAGTATGCCGAGCGCCGCCGGTGGAAGATCGACCTGCACGACGCTCCCCAGGGCGTGGAGCTCGGTATCGACCGCGCTGTGTTCACCGTGCACGGGCGCAATGCATTCGGCGTCCTGCAATCCGAGGTTGGCGTCCACCGCCTCGTGCGCATCAGCCCCACCGATGAGAAGAAGCGCCGTCAGACCACGTTCGCGCGCATCGAGGTCCTCCCCGTGCTGCCCGACGAGATCGTGGTCGAGATCCGTGACGAGGATCTGCGCATCGACGTCTTCCGCTCGAGCGGTCCCGGGGGTCAGTCGGTCAATACCACCGACTCTGCGGTGCGTATCACGCACTTGCCTACCGGACTCGTCGTCACCTGCCAGAACGAGAAGAGTCAGCTCAAGAACCGTGGGTCGGCCATGCAGATCCTGCGCGCCCGCCTCTACGAACTCGAGAAAGCCAAGCGTGACGCCGAGCTCGAGGAGCTGCGAGGCGAGCGGCAGGACATCACCTTTGGCAGTCAGATTCGCAGCTACGTCCTCTACCCGTATCAGATGGTCAAGGACCACCGGACCGGCACCGAGTCGGGCAATGTCGACGCCGTACTCGATGGCGACATCGAGGACTTTGTGGTGGGCTATCACCGCTGGAGAGTCGCCCGCGAACAAGGCCAGGCGGTTGGGGTGGAGTCTTAAGGAGATGCGACTGCTTGCCGACCTCCACACCCACACTCTTGCCTCCGGTCACGCGTACTCCACCGCGACAGAACTCGCGGTTGCTGCCGCTCGGGCGGGGCTCGGCCTGATTGCTATCACAGACCACGGCCCCGCATGCCCCGGCGCACCGGACCCGTGGTACTTCTGGAACCTCAAGGTGTTGCCATCGGTCATCGACGGTGTGCGCATCCTCAAGGGCTGCGAGGTAAATCCCGCCGAGACCGAGAGCGGCCTCGACCTGCCCGACACGATACTGGAGCAACTCGACTTCGTGGCCGCGGGGTTCCACCCCGAGACCGGGTTCGACCAGCGGGACTGGGCCCGCAACACCGAGGCCCTGCTCCGCGTGATGGCGAATCCGAACGTAGACATGATCACGCACCCCGGCAACGACCACGAGTTCCCACTCGACCTCGGGAGCGTGGTCGATGAGGCCGCCCGGCGCGGCATCATCCTCGAACTCAACGACCACACCTTTGCGCCTACGAGCTGCCGCTCCGCCTCGAATCATCGCGAGCGCGAGTTCGCCCAGGCGGCCATGGCGGCAGGGGCACCGATAGCGGTGAACTCCGACGCCCACTTCGCGAATCAGGTTGGATGCTTCGAGGAGGCGCTTGCCGTGGCCGAGGCGATAGGGCTGACCGAGGAGCGCATCATCAACCGCACGCCCGAGTCCGTACTCGGGCACCTGCTCGCACGACGGGAGAGACCGCGACTCGACCATGGCGGCGTCTGGAACACCGGCGGGAATGGGGTGGCGTGATAGTCTCCCGGCTCAGACGAATTACTCCCGGCAAGGTGCTGCGGCACCGACCGGTGCGCACCTACCTGCTGATCACGGTCGGCCTCCTGCTCACAGCGTGGTCGCTGAACGCATTCCTCATCCCGAACCGTCTGGCCGCCGGCGGCGTCTCAGGTCTGGCTACCGTCTTCTTCTACACGGCCCAGGACCTCGGCATCACGCTTCCGGTAGGCCTGCAGATGCTCGTCATGAACATCGGGTTGCTTGCCATCGCGCTCAGGGCCCGCGGGTGGCGATATGCCGCGAAGACCATCTACGGCATCGTCGTCCTCTCGCTCTTCATCGACGTTCTCGCGCCGATCACCCCGCACCTCGCGAAGGGCGACTACTTGCTCGCCGCGTTGTACGGTGGCGCGCTTTCGGGCCTCGGCATGGGTATGGTATTCAAGGCCGGCGGCAGCACCGGGGGCACGGACATTGTGGCCCAGCTGCTCTCCCGGAAGATCTCGCTCGGGCAGGGGCAACTGCTGCTGGCGGTCGACGCGATCGTAATCCTGCTAGCCGGCATCAAGTTCGGGCCCGAGCTCGCGCTCTACGGAGCGGTCGCGGTCTTCGTCATGGGTGCGACGATCGACCTCGTGCTCGAGGGCCTACGGGTCGAGAAGGCGGCGTTCATCGTCTCCGAGCACGCGGCACTCATCGGCGACGCCATCATGAACGATCTCGGCCGGGGAGCGACCGCTCTCGCCGGTCGAGGCATGTACTCAGGGGAACCGCGCGAGATGATATTCACCGTCGTCTCTCGTAAGGAGATCGACGACCTCAAGCAGATCGTGAACACGATCGACCCGCGCGCGTTGCTGATAATCTCCGATGTGCACGAGGCCATCGGTGAAGGCTTCAAAGAGATGGGAGTACGATGAGTCCGAATCCGATCGACACCCAGGCCATCGAGCTGAAGGCCGCTCGCATGCGCTACGACATCGTCGAGATGATCGCGACTGCGGGCTCGGGGCACCCCGGCGGGTCGCTCTCGGCGGCCGACATCGTTGCGGCGCTCTACTTCGGTATCATGCGCCACGACCCCGCTCACCCGGATGCGCCGGAGCGCGATCGCTTCGTACTCTCGAAGGGCCACGCGGCACCGGTGCTCTACGCTGCGCTTTCTGAGGCCGGCTACTTCGGCCGGGAGCACCTGCTCACGCTGCGTAAGCTGGGCTCGCTTCTCCAGGGCCATCCGGACAGCAAGAAGACACCGGGCGTTGAGGTCTCCACAGGCTCGCTCGGTCAGGGCCTCTCGATCGCATGCGGCATTGCACTCGGACTCAACCCGAGTGCCAGCGACGAGCGGACCGTCTACTGTCTTCTCGGCGACGGTGAATGCCAGGAGGGACAGGTCTGGGAGGCCGCGATGTTCGCGGCGCACAACAGCCTCGACAACCTCGTGGCGATTGTCGACCGCAACGGGCTCCAGATCGACGGGGCGTGCTCCGAGGTCATGTGCCTCGGCGAGATAGAAGCGAAGTTCGCCGCCTTCGGGTGGGAGGTCGCCACATGCGACGGGCATGACGTCGAGGGCATCATCGACTCGATTGCCCGGGTGTGCAGCGTGCCGGGCTGTCCCGGCGTGGTGGTGGCGAGCACCGTGAAGGGTAAGGGCGTCTCATTCATGGAGGACGAGGCCGGCTGGCACGGTAAGGCTCCTTCGGCCGAGGAGACGGAGGCTGCTCTTGGCGAGTTGAAAGCGGCGCTGGAAGTGAAGGGGGCGACCCTGTGAGCAAGCGGGCAACACGCGAGGCGTTCGGCGCCACGCTCGTCCAGCTGACTGCCGAGGGCGTCGACGTCGTGGCGGTCGAAGCCGACCTCTCGAAGTCGACGACGACCTCGACCTTCGCCGACGCCTATCCCGAGCGGTTCTTCAACGCCGGCATCGCCGAGCAGAACATGATCGACGTGGCGGCAGGGCTGGCAGTGGCCGGCAAGGTCGCGTTCACCGGCTCGTTCGCGGTGTTCGCCACCGGCCGGGCCTACGACCAGGTGCGCAACACCGTCTGCTACTCGGAACTCGATGTGAAGCTCGCGCCCACACACTCGGGTATCACCGTGGGACCGGACGGCGGCAGCCACCAGATGCTCGAGGACATCGCGCTCATGCGGGTGCTCCCGGGCATGCGCGTGCTCGTTCCGGCCGACTACTTCGCGGCGTGCGAGGCCATCCGGGTTGCGGCGGTGACGCCGGGCCCGTTCTATATCCGCCTGGGGCGCGCGGCCATCCCCGCCGTGTACAACGAGAGCTTCCGGTTCGAGCTCGGCAAGGCCTACGTTGTGCGTGAGGGCAGCGATGTGACGCTTGCCGCGTGCGGCGTCATGGTCGAGCGCGCGCTTGCAGCTGCGGATCTGCTTGCCGATGATGGTATCTCGGCCGAGGTTATCGACGTGGCGACGGTCAAGCCGATCGATGCGGCCACCATCGCCGGGTCGGCTGCCAAGACGGGCGCGGTAGTAGCGTGCGAGGAACACTCGATCATCGGAGGTCTCGGCTCGGCGGTGGCCGAGGTGCTCGGCGAGTTCGCACCGGTGCCTTTCGCGCGCGTGGGCGTGCGCGATGTCTTCGGGACCTCGGGGGACCCCGAGGAGCTCATGGCCCACTTCGGCTTGACGGCGCACCACGTCGCAGAAGCGGCACGGGAGGTGCTAAGGAGAAGGTCGTGACCCCGGCGCGGCCAGCATGGAGCTTTCGTGGCGAAGGCTTTCCAGGAGGCACCCAGGGTCCTCTGTTTGCTACCATTACCGTTCAGGGTGGGAGGCGTCCGCCTTCCGTTAACCTCCGACTAATCACCACAGGATGGTGCGTGCCATGATTTCGATGCGCGGCGTCGAGAAGTACTACGCTCCGGACGTTCCGGCGCTAGCTGACGTTAGTGTAGACATTGAAGCGGGCGAGTTCGTCTTCCTTGTCGGCCACTCCGGCTCGGGAAAGTCGACTTTCATCCGCTTACTGCAGCGCGAACTGCTCCCGACGGGCGGTCAGATCATCGTCGCGGGACAAGATATCGTACGGCTCAAGAACTGGAAAGTGCCCTACCTGCGTCGCAACATCGGTTGCGTCTTCCAGGACTTCAAGCTGCTTCCCAACAAGACATCCTACGAGAATGTCGCCTTTGCACTCGAGGTCATCGGGCGTTCGAGACATGTCATCCGCACACAGGTGCCAGAGGTGCTCCGCCTCGTCGGACTCGAGGACAAGATGGAGTCCTATCCCGACGAGCTCTCCGGTGGCGAGCAGCAGCGTGTCTCCATCGCGCGCGCTTTTGTCAACAGGCCACCGATTCTGCTCGCCGATGAGCCGACGGGTAACCTCGACCCCGCTACCTCACTCGGCATCATGAGCCTGTTCAACCGTATCAACAAGACCGGCACCACCGTGCTGGTGGCCACGCACGACCGCGAGATGGTCGACTCGATGCGCAAGCGGGTCATCGCGCTCGAGAACGGCCACATCATCCGCGATCAGCATCGAGGGGTGTACGGCTATGGCGATTAACATCGGGTATTTCGTCCGGGAGTCGGCAGTCAACTTCCGCCGCAACTGGGTGATGAGCCTGGGTGCAGTTATCACGATCTATCTGTCATTGCTGCTTGTTGGCGTCTCGATGGCGACCGGGTTCATCGTGTCGGAGATTGTGAAGTCGGTAGAGGACAAGGTCTCGATCCAGATATTTCTCAAGGACGGGGCAGCCACCGAGGACGTTGAGATCCTGCAGGCCTGGTTGCTCGCCGACGACCAGGTCGACACCGTCAACTACGTTTCCAAGGAAGAGGCGCTCCAGCGCTTCAAGGAGGAGATGGCGGGTAGCCCGGAGATTGTCGAGAACATCCGCGAGAACCCCCTGCCCGCCTCGCTCGACGTGACGCTGAAGGACCCGAGGATCGTCGAGGACGTGGTCGCGAAGATCAAGGCCAACGAGACGTTCCTCAAGATATGCGACCGTCCCGACGAGCCTGAGGAGTCCCTCAAGTACGGTCAACAGATTGTGAACAGGCTCTTCGCGTTCACCCGCATAGTGCGCATCATCGGTGTCGTGTTCGTTGCGATGCTTGCGGTCGTCAGTCTCATCTTCATCAACAACACCATTCGGCTTGCGATCTACTCGCGCCGCAAGGAGATCGGCATCATGCGCCTCGTTGGTGCGTCGAACTGGTTCATCCGGGGACCCTTCCTGCTCGAAGGGGTCATGCAGAGCTTGCTCGGTGCTGCCCTCGCGATTCTCACGGTGCTCGTCATTCAAGCGACAGTGTTGCCGAGGCTACGAGACGCGCTGCCGTTCCTGCCCGTCGATCTTGCGGCTGGCGCCATGATTCAGCTGGCCCTGGTTCTCGTGATTGCCGGTGTGGTCATCGGTCTCATCGGCGCGGGCTTTGCGCTCAGGCGATATCTGAAGGTCTAGCGGCATCCATGAGTTTCCCAACACGAAGACAGGACCCCTTATGAGGCGAATCGGCACCTACATCGCCCTGTCGCTCGTCGGCTTGATGGTCGTCATAGGGGCGTTCCTCGGTGGCGTGGTCTTCGACCAGGCTGTCGACTGGTCGGCGTGGTTCCGCGCCGTCCCGGAGCCCGGGCCGAGCGTGGGTGACCGCGTCGACGAGGTGCGGCGCCTGCTCGAGCGCGAGGCGCTTGAGCCCTCCAGCGAGGAGTCGATGACGGCGGGTTCGGTGCGGGGCCTGCTGGAGTCTCTCGACGACCCGTACGCGGCCTACCTCGACGCGAAGCACTTCGAGTACTTCAACGACCAGACCGAGGGCGAGTTCTTCGGGGTGGGCATCAACATCGCCGAGCGTGAAGGGGTCGTCTACGTGGTTTCGACCATCGAGGGCACTCCGGCCGAAGAAGCGGGCCTGCAGGCCGAGGACGAGATCATCTCCATCGACGGCGAGTCGCGCGACCGCTGGGATATCGACGAGGTCGTCGCTCGGGTGCGGGGTCCCGAGGGTACCGAGGTCGAGCTCGGCATCCGTCGCGAGGGTTCCGACGAGCTCATCATCTTCACCATTACGCGTGCTCAGATCGACATCCCCAATGTGATGTCGCGCATGGTCGACGGCGACGTGGGCTACCTGCGCCTGCTCACCTTCAACATGAAGTCCGCCGAGGCCCTGGCCGAGGAGATCAGCGAGCTCGAGGCCGACGGCGCTACCGCCTTCGTGCTCGATGTTCGCGACAACCCGGGCGGACTGCTCAATTCGGCTATCGAGGTCGCGTCGCTCTTCATCGAGGACGGCGTCATCGTGCGCATCGAGGAGCGCGACCGGCCCGAGACCCAGCAGCGTGCGGGCGGTGGTGCGGTGACCGGCAAGCCGCTCGTGCTGCTCGTGAACGGCAACTCGGCCTCGGCAAGCGAGGTCCTCGCCGGGGCGCTCCAGGACTACGGGCGCGCGAAGCTGGTGGGCGAGAAGACGTTCGGCAAGGGAAGCGTGCAGACGGTCGAGCAGCTCAGCTGGGGCGGCGGCGTGAAGTTCACAATCGCCCACTATCTGACGCCTCAAGGCCGGGTCATCGACGGCGTGGGGCTCGATCCCGACGTGGTCTTGGAGATGGAACTCGCGGACCAGGCGGATGATTCGACCGACATGCAGCTGCAGCGGGCGGTTCGAGAGGCGCACAAAGCAGTGCGCTAGACGCCGCGTTCCCGGCGGGCCGGGCTCGGCTACTCCTCTTCGTCCTCTTCCTCGGCGAGCACTAGTTCGGAGAGGCTGAACTCCGCATCCTCGATGAGGCGCATCTGACCGGTGGTCACGCCACCCTCGGCATCCGGGGCGGTGCGCAGCACCAGAAGGCTGCCGTCCCCGTACAGGCGCACGGTGCAGCGGCCGTCCTCATCGGTCTCGAAGTCCAGGTAACGGAAGCTCGCCACGTTGAGGAAGAGACAGCCGTTCACGGCCATGGTCGCCGACTCCGGGTCGGCCATGAGTTTGACGAGCGTAGCGTCGCCCGCTGACATGACGGAGCCGTCCACCTCGTAGATGAACTCGAGGCTCTCGAGGGTTTCAAGCGCGCGAATCATGTCGCGCGGATTGGCTATCGTTCCGCTGCCGATGAAGCAAGGGGCGAGCGGCCTGATCGGTTCCATGTGGTGTGCTCCAGGGTCGTAGATGGGCTCGAAGCATACAACGGATTCTGCAGAGGGGTCAAAGCGCGGCGGGGCCCGCGGGTAAGGTACGCTTCTGGTGACCGGAAAAGGAGGGGCCGTGGCCCGCAACAAACGCGTGGAGAAAGCCCGCAAGGGCGGACTGATTGTCGGGCGCATCACGATCAACCGCCGCGGATACGGCTTCGTCGAGGCCGAGGAGGGCGACATCTACGTCGCCTCCCGCGACACCGCGGGTGCGATGCACCGCGACATCGTCGGGGTGCGCGTGAGCACTACTCGCAGCCATCGGGGCCGCTCCGGCGTGGTCGTCAAGGTGATTGAGCGCGCGAACGACACGGTGGTCGGCCGCTACGAGCGTCACGGGAAGGTGGGCATCGTCGTGCCTACGGACCCGCGCATCCGGACCGAGGTGTTCGTCTCCTCGCGCGACCCGGTGGATGCGCGCGACGGTGACGTCGTGGTCGCCCGGCTCACCGCATATCCCTCGCGGCGTAACGCCGCCCAGGGGATCATCGAGGAGGTTCTCGGCAGGGAGGGGGAGCCGGGGCTCGAGATCGAGGTCATCATCCGCGAGTACGGCCTGCGCACGGCGTTCCCCGACGACGCTCTGGCTGAGGCCGCGGCGGAGCGGCTCGACATCGACCGTGCACTTGCGCCGGGCGACCGTGCCGACCTGCGCGGGACCTTCACCGTCACCATCGATCCGGTCGACGCTCGGGACTTCGACGACGCCATCAGCCTCGAGCATGTCGACGGGCGCATCCGCCTCGGCGTGCACATCGCCGACGTCTCGCACTACGTGCCGTGGGACTCGGCGCTCGACCGTGAGGCCCGGCGCCGTGCGACGAGCGTCTACCTCGTTGACCGCGTCCTGCCGATGCTGCCCGAGAAGCTCTCCAACGAGATCTGCTCGCTCAACCCCGGCGAGGACCGGCTCGCGTTCTCCGTGATTATGGACCTCTCGGCCGATGCCGTTGTCGAATCCTACCGGCTCACGCCCTCGGTCATCCGGTCTGACCGGCGTTTCGACTACGAGAGCGTGCAGTCCTACCTCGATGGCGGCCGCTCGTTCCCCGATGAGGAGAGCGAGCGACTGGTGCGCGGCTTCCATCGCATAACGCGCGCGATCGGCGAGCGACGGGTCGCGCGGGGCGGACTCGACTTCGAGACCGTTGAGGCGAAGATCATCCTCGCCGAGGACAACATCACCCCGGTCGAGGTCAAGGTGCGCCAGCGCACCGACGCCACCAACATGATCGAGGAGGCGATGATCCTCGCGAACGAGGTCGTCGCGGGCCACATGACGCGGGCCGGGGCCCCGATGGTCTACCGGATCCACGAGGACCCGGATGCCGACGCGCTCTCCCAGGTGGCTGTCATCCTCAAGGAGTTCGACTACCCGATCAAGGACGTCAACGGCGCCTCGCCGGCGACCTTTCAGCGCATCATCCATTTCGCGCACGAGCGCCCCGAGAAGAGACTCATCAACTCGCTTCTGCTGCGCGCGCTCCAACGCGCTCGCTACACCGACTACCTCGGCTCTCACTTCGGCCTGGCGAGCAAGGCGTACTGTCACTTCACGAGCCCTATCCGCCGCTATCCGGACCTGCTCGTGCACCGCCTGCTGCGAGCGCAGCTCGCCGGAGCGCTCGGGAAGGAGCCGGTCGCCTCGATGGCCGATGAACTCGAGTGGCTGGCCGAGCATTGCTCGACGATGGAGCGCGAGGCCGAGGCCGCCGAGAACGACTCCGTGCAGGTCAAGCTCGCTCAGCTGATGGGCGAGCACGTCGGCGAGGTGTTCGAGGGGCTCATCACTGGGGTGCACTCGTTCGGACTGTTCGTGCAGTTGGACAACACGGCCGAGGGCCTCGTGCATGTGAGCACGATGACCGACGACTACTACCACCTCGAGCCGGAACGGTTCATGCTCGTAGGGGAGGAGCGACGACGTTCCTACCGACTGGGTGAGCGGATCAGGGTTCGGATACTCGGAGTGAGCGTGGCCGAGGGACGGATCGACCTCGAGCCTGCGTGAGGTGAGCGCTGTGCGGCGGTTCGCATACGTGACGGCGCTGGCCGTGCTCGCGGCCGTGTTGGCGACCGCAGCGGCTGGCTGCGTGAGGTTGGCCGACCGCTTCTCGCCATCTCCGTGGCCTCCGGCCGACCGGGAGCGACCGCACGATCCGACCACGCCGACACCGCTACCCGACGAGCCGATGCCACCACGCGAGCCGGCCGACGTGCCGCCTACCGGGCCTGAAGCGCCGGAGCCGGGTGACCTCGCGGCGTGCGCGACCCTCGACAACACGACCCGCGGCTGGTACTTCCAGCCCACCGGCGCCGGGAGTGTGCCGACGATCCCATCGGACGTCGCCGCCATCGTACAGCGACACGGGGCGCTCTGGCGCGTCCCGACCAGCGAGCGCGTCATCTACCTCACCTTCGACCAGGGATACGAAGCCGGATTCACCGCGCGCATCCTCGACACCCTGCGAGACAAGGACGTGCGCGCGACGTTCTTCCTCACGGGCTCCTACCTCCGTGACGAGCCGGGACTCGCGCGTCGCATGGCCGCTGATGGGCATCTCTGTGGCAACCATACGCAGACGCATCCCTCGCTACCGACACTCGCCGGCGACGCGGCAGTCTATGCCGAGGAGTACCGGGCGGTCGAGCGCGCGTACCATGAGGTAACCGGCCGCACACTCGCGCGGTTCGAGCGACCTCCGCGCGGCGAGTACAGCGAGCGCACGCTCTGCATGACACGCACGCTCGGCTACACGAGCGTGATGTGGAGCTTCGCGCACCGCGACTGGCTCCTCGACGACCAGCCTCCGGTCGACGTCACCTACCAGCGCATCATCGACGGCGCGCATCCGGGTGCAATCATGCTGCTGCACTCGGTCTCGAAGAGCAACACGAACGCGCTCCCACGGGCAATCGACGAGCTGCGCAGGCAAGGATACCGCTTCGCTACCCTCGACGAGGTACGGTAGGCCTATCCGCCCACTCGGGGCACTCCTCGGCAACAGGCCGTTAACGCTCGCGTACGGCATGGTGACGGACGACCGTTCGAGTGGCGCGACGCCATAGACTGGTCTTGCCATCTCATAAGGGGAGGTTACCGTGTACGACGTATGCATCGTTGGTGCAGGTCCCGCCGGATCCACCCTTGCGCGGTTGATGCCTCCGCATCTCCGCGTGCTGCTCGTCGACCGCCGCCCAGCGAGAGCTGGCTTTGCAGGGTCTGGGCGTACCGGCGCGTGTGATGGCAGGCCCCCAGCTTTTCGCGGTGAAGGCGATGGACATGTGTGCGGAGATCGAGCGCCACTACCAGCGCTTCTACCTCAACGTCGAGCGGCAGGCATTCGATCGCTGGCTCCTGTCGCTGGTGCCCGACAGGGTCGACACGCTCGTCGGTTTCTCGGCACACGCGGTCGATGTGACCCACGAGCAGCCGCTGGTACGACTCCGTGGTCCGAATGGAGAGAACGCGAGCGTGTGTGCCCGACTGGTGGTAGGAGCCGACGGAGCGGAGTCGGTCGTAGCGTCCACGCTCGGGTGCAGCCGCGAGCGTCCGGGCTACATCGCCCTTCAGGGCTCATTCGACGGCGCTTCGGCCGACCCATACTACGGCGCGTTCTTCGACGAGGCACTCACCGACTTCTATGGTTGGAGTATCCCGAAGGGGGCCACGACATACGTCGGAATGGCAGTCAGGCGAGGGCTAGGGGCAGGGCGGAGATTCGATGAGTTCGTGGACCGGCTCCGTGAGCGAGGGTGTTCCATCGGGTCGCCGCTGCACCGGGAATCCGCACCCTTGAGAAGGCCGTCTCTCCCGGGCCACATCACCCTCGGAAGCGACTCCCTTGCCCTGATTGGCGAGGCGGCGGGCCTCATCAGCGCGAGTTCCGCCGAGGGCATCAGCTATGCGCTTCGGAGTGCTCGCATCTTGGCTGGGGCGCTCGCAGGCGGAGTGGGTGGAGCTGCCGGCCGGTACCGGATAGGAATGGCACCGATCGTAGCTGACGTGGTCGGCAAGATGCTGAAGGCTCGGGTGCTCTACGACACCGGAGCGCGCAGACTCGTCATGAGGAGTGGCGTGACAGCTATCCGTGAGGCCGGTCTGCAGCCGGCTTTGATGTACTCACATGCCCTCTGCGGCGGTGGCGGCGATTGCCTCGTCGATCTGGCGACGCAGCGCAGGCGGTAGCCCCGGGATCTCGAGGTCGAGGAAGCCGCGGGTGATCATGCTCACGGCTTCGTCGCGCGGCACGCCCCGGCTCATGAGGTAGTAGACCTCCTCTTCGGCGATGGGTGAGATGGCCGCCTCGTGCGAGAGTTCGGCGCCGGGAGCTCCCTCGCTCGCGAGGTCGGGGATCGCCCACTGCACCGACTGATCGGAGAGCACGATGCCGCGGCAATCGAGATGTGCTTTGCAGCTGTCGGTCCGCCCGATGAGCCTGCCACGGGAGTAGACGACCGAGCGGTCCCGGGACACCGTGCGCGCCACCGCCTCCGAGCGCGAGCCTGCGCCTTCGAGCACGGTTTCACTGCCGAGGTCGATGCAGGAATCTGCGAGACCGTAGACGATGGAGTTGAAGACCGCGCGCGATCGTTCGCCGCGGCACCGCGCGATGGGGAAGGCCTGGATGGAGCGCACGGGCCGCAGCATGATGTAGTTGTTGACGTACGTGCCATCATCGTCGATGTCGATCACGGTGCGCGGGCGGACGTGGAACTCCTCGGCCCAGTTGTGGATCATCGTGAAGGTGAGCTTCGCGCCCTTGCCGATGTAGAACTCGCTGATACCGGCGTGCAGCCCGCCCCTGACCTCCGGGTGAATCGTGCAGCCGGTGATGATGTTCGCCTCGGCCCCGTCCTCGACGACGATGACGTTGTGCACGTTCTGGCTCACGTCGCTCTCGGAGACGAAGAGGCACGCCTGGATGGGCTTCTCGACCGTGTGGCCGGTCTTCACGCGGATGAAGTAGCCCTCGGTCTGCTTGAGGGCGACGAGCGCGGTGTACTTGTCCTGTTCCGGCGCCACGGCGCGCCACCACCAGCGGTCGAGCATCTCCTCGGGGTAGCGGACGAGTGCCTCCTCGGTGCTCATGATCTCGATGGCCTCGTCGAACGCGGCGGCGACCTTCTCGTAGATGGGCGTGCGGTCGAGCTGGAAGTAGGAGCCCGAGCGGCCCTCCTCCGAGGTGTCCATGCCCACTTCTGCGGCGATCTCGCGTATCTGCTTCTCGAGCGAGGCGAGGCTTGCGACCCGATTGCGGGCGGCGGCTGTGCCAAGCGCGTCGAGGTCCATGTCGGACCCGTAGGCCGCCGGTTTCGTGGCGGCGGACTCCGCAGCCACGCGGATCTCAGCCAGCCGGGCACGCTGGGCATCGGTGAGCAAGATCTCGTCTACGGTCGGCATAGCGCACACTCCACACACTTCTCGTAGCCGTGGCTCACGATGTCGTCGATCAGATCGAGAGGATTGCCCTCGCACGCGAGGCGCCCGTCGAAGAGCACGTGCCCCACGTCGGCGTTCACGAACTGCAGGATGTGGCCGGTGTGGGTGACGATGAGACCGGCACGCGGGCGCTCGCTCGCCAGGTCGCCCTTGAGCAGGTGCGCGATCGCTCCGCCGACCACGGCGATGTTGTCGAGGTCGACGCCGGACTCCGGCTCATCGATCAGTGCGAGCTCGGGCTCTTGGGCGAGTAGCTGCGCCATCTCGGAACGCTTCGCCTCGCCGCCCGAGAAGCCGAGGTTCACGTCGCGCTCGAGCATCGCGGCCACGTCCAACTCCTCGGCGATAGTATCGACTCGGGTGGCATCGATGGAGCCGCCCGCGGCCACCTCCATGACCTGGCGCAGCCGCACGCCGCGCACGGCGGGCGGGCGCTGGAAGGCGAGCCCGATCCCGGCCCGGGCGCGCTTGTCGACACTCATCGCGAGCAGGTCGGCGTCCTTGAAGGTCACGCTGCCTGAGGTCACGTCGTAGCCCGGCAGTCCGACGAGCGTGCTGAGCAGGGTTGTCTTGCCACTGCCGTTTGGTCCCAGCAAGACGTGAGTCTCGCCGGCGTGGATCGTAAGGTCGATACCACGCAGCACCTCGCGTCCGCTGATACTGACGTGGAGGCCGGTGACCTCGAGTAGAGGTACGGCTGTGGTCTCGGGCATGCTGTCGCCCTCCGTCGATCCGGGTCGTCCACCGGCACGTCAGGTAGATACCCGTGAAGACCCTCTGACGATCGGGAGGCCCACGGGGCGCGATCGGGCGACTGCCTGAGCCCCGGGCTTCAGTGGTGGTATCGTCGTAAGAGGGGCGAGGCTGTCGACGGAAACACGGGGTCACATTGAATCTCACGACTCAAGCACGTCTGGCCGAGTATCGCACTCTGACACGACGCGGTTCCGAGGCATTCTGGTCCCGGCTTAAGCGATGGTTTCTCGTCTCGGCCCTCGTCGGCGTGCTCACAGGTCTGGCGGTGACCATCCTGGAAGTCTCGGTCACGGAGCTCTGGGGTCTCACCGGGGCCGACCTGGGACCTGTGACGGTGGTGCTCGTGCCGACCGTGGGGCTGCTTCTCTCGGGACTGTGCCTGCAGTATCTCACCGTGAATCCGGAGATTCACGGGACCGAGGAGGTCATCGAGACATTCCACGAACGTGGAGGGGTGTTCCGGTTCAGGTCGTTCCCGGGGAAGATGCTGGCGGCCATGGCTACGCTGGGTTTTGGTGGCAGTGCGGGACTTGAAGGGCCGAGCATCTACGCCGGTGGAGTCATCGGTGCGTTCATGCTTCGGAAGATGCGACGGCTCGGCTTCTCCGACGAGGACGTCCGTGCGCTCATGGTCGCCGGTGCCGCCGCGGGTGTGAGTGCCATCTTCAAGGCCCCGCTCACCGGGATCGTGTTTGCCCTTGAAGTGCCGTACCGTGATGACCTCACCCGGGAGGCGCTCATCCCGTCACTCGTTGCGGCGGTGAGCTCCTACCTGGTCCTCGTCCAGTTCCTCGGCGTCGAGCCGCTCTTCCGGGTAAGCGGGAGATATACGCTCGGGATGCTCGATCTCTTCTATGCCGCTATCCTGGGCGTCGCTGTCGGACTCGTGTCGCGGGCGTTCATCGGCTCCTTCCATGCGATACGCCGGTATGCCGAGGCCAGCCCGTGGCCTTTGTGGGTAAAGACGATGACCGGAGGGCTCGTGACCGGGCTGCTGGGGCTTGCGGCCCTGCTCATCATCGGCGAGCCCGTCGTGCTGGGTACCGGGTACGAGGCTGTCTCCGGCATCATCGCCGGCGAATACGACACATTCGCCCTTCTCGCTATCCTCGCATTGAAGACCGGAGCCATCGTCGCGACTCTCGCCAGCGGCGCTGCGGGCGGGATATTCATTCCGATGATCATGTTGGGCGCGACGGTCGGTGCACTCGTGCGCGCACTCACTCCGGCGGTGGCGGGCGGGCTCTTCCCAGTGGTAGGGATGGCGGCGTTCCTGGCAGCCGGCTACAACACACCGCTTGCGGCTGCCGTCTTCGTCGCCGAGTCAACAGGGGGTGCGGGCTACATCATCCCAGGTCTCGTCGCCTCAGCGGTCGCGTTCTCGGTCGCGGGGCGTACGTCTGTTTCCCACAAACAGCGGTGGCGCAGAGAGACGCGTCTCGACAGGCTCATGGGACTTCGCGTCGCGGACATCATGACGCATGATGTGGACGTGGCTCGCGCTACCGATTCCGTTCAGCACTTCGTGGAGCAGCGGGTCGTCCCGACAGGGCACAGGTGCATGCCGGTACTCGACGAGCAGGGGCAGCTCTGCGGAATAGTCTCACTGGCCGATGTGGCGGGCGTTCCGGCCGAGCGCTGGGCGATCGCGTCAGTAGCCGAGTCCATGACACACAGTGTCATCACGGCGCGACGGGACATGCTGGTTGGCGACATCGTCGCGCTGATGACCGAGCACGACATCGGTCATGTTCCGGTAGTGGGGGGCGATGAAGACCGCAGGGTGGTCGGGATCGTGTCAACGAGTGATATCCTCGCACTCGATGAAGCACGTGCCGCGTGGCAATGGCGCCGAGCGGGACCGGGTATCTCATGATGGGACCGTGGAAGAGTTCGCCATATGACATCCGGTCCGCCGGAGAACTTGGCGTGTTCCTGGCCGAAGAGTAGACTGGCGCTCTGCGCCGTTCATATACCGTGGAGGTCACCGTATGCGTTCGGAATCGCTCTCCTTCTTCAAGTCACTCGTCGAGGCGCCATCGCCCTCCGGCTACGAGCAGCCGGCCGCGCGTGTGATGCGCGAGTATCTCGAACCGCTCGCCGACGAGATCGCCACTAACGTGATGGGTTCGATTCACGCCCTGCTGCGCGGCTCTGATACCGGACGCGATGGCCGTCGGGTGAGCGTCATGCTAACGGGCCACATAGACGAGATCGGCATGATGGTCACCTATATCACCCCCGAGGGCTTCATCGCGTTCAAGCCTATCGGCGGCGTCGACGAGGCGGTCCTGCCTGGCATGCGGGTGCGCGTACACACGAAGGAGGGACCGCTCCTCGGCATACTCGGCAGGATGCCCATCCACCTGCTGGAAGAAGACGAGCGCAAGGTCGTCACCAAGGTGCACAAGCTCTTCATCGACCTCGGCATGAGCGCCGAGTGCGTGAAGGAGGTCGCACGCGTGGGCGATCCGATCACCTTCGACGTCGGCTTCGAGGAGTTCGGGGAGGGCATGGTCGTCTCGCGTGCCTTCGACGACAAGATGGGCGCCTTCATCTGCGCCGAGGCGCTGCGCATCGTCAAGGAGCGCGGCGGTGCGAGGGTTGACCTCGTAGTGGCCGGGACCGTTCAGGAGGAGATCGGCCTGCGCGGCGGTATCACGAGCTCGTACGGCGTGGACCCGACCATCGGTGTGGCCGTCGAGGTAGGGCACGCGACCGACTATCCGGACATCGACAAGCGCAAGCACGGTGAGGCCGAATGCGGCAAGGGCCCCATTCTGGCGAGGGGTGCGAACATCAATCCCACCGTGTTCCGCCTGCTCGTCGAGGCTGCCGAAGCCGCGGACGTACCACACCAGTTCGACGGTGAGCCGCGAGCGACCGGCACCGACGCCAACGCCATCCAGCTGGCGCGGGGCGGCAAGGCCGCCGCGCTCGTGAGCGTGCCACTGCGTTACATGCACACGCCGGTCGAGACTCTCGCGCTCGTCGACGTAGAGGCCGCCATCGAGCTGCTCGCCGAGTTCGTGATACGCCTGGAGCCCGATACCGACTACACTCCGTAGCATGGCAGGCACTGAGCGACACATCGCCACGAACAAGAAGGCGTACCACGACTACTTCGTCGATGAGACCTTCGAAGCCGGGATCGAGCTCACCGGTACGGAGGTAAAGTCGCTGCGCCAGAACAAGGCGAGCTTGCGCGACTCGTTCGCGACCGTGCGCAAGGGCGAGGTGTGGTTGCACAACGTGCACATCGCCGCATACAGCCATGGCAACCGGGCCAACGTCGACCCGACCCGTGCGCGCAAACTGCTGCTCCACAAGAAGGAGATCCGCTATCTCGCCGGTAAGACAGCAGAGAAGGGTGCGACGCTCGTGCCCCTAAAGCTCTACTTCAGCCCCAGTAATCTCGTGAAGGTGGAGCTGGGTCTGGCACGCGGCAAGAAGCTGCACGACAAGCGCGCGTCAATCGCCGAGCGTGACCACAAGCGCGACGTCGAGCGGGCACTGCGCGACCGGCAGAAGGGGTAAGGGGCCGCCTGGAGAGCCCTTACTCGTACCAGTCGGCTCGCGTGAGGGGCAGCTCGCTCCGCCCGGCATCCGGCTTGGAGAGAAGTGACTGGTGGACCTGGATCGTGTTGCGCGAGAAGCCGTATGCCGAGAACGCCATGAACAGCCGCCACACCCGGTAGGTCGCGTCGTCGACCACGGCTCGCGCCACCTCGGCGTCCTTTTCGAGCCGCCGGACCCAGTGGCGCAGGGTCATCGCGTAGTGCTCGCGCAGGTTCTCGACGTCGCGCACCTCGAAGCCTGACCTCTCGGCGATCGCCAGTGTCGTACTGATAGGGAGGAGCTCCCCGTCGGGGAAGACGTACTTCTGCGAGAAACTCGAGCCTCGTGAGAGCTTCTCCGTGTTCGCCTCGGCTGAGATGCCGTGATTGAGGAAGATGCCACCCGGTCGGAGCAGCCGGAACGTCTTCTCGAAGTAGGACGGAAGGAGTCCGGCGCCGACGTGTTCGAACATCCCGACGCTGACAAGCTTGTCGAACGGCCGCGACTCCTCGACGTCCCGATAGTCGAGCAACTCCACCCGGCAGCGATCGGCAAGCCCCGCCTCGGCGATCCGCTCGCCGGCGAGTCGCACCTGCGCCTCACTGAGGGTGATTCCGGTGACCTCGGCGCCGTAGTGACGTGCGGCATGGATCGCGAGCGCGCCCCAGCCGCACCCGATGTCGAGCAACCGCTCGCCAGGCTGTAGCCGCAGCTTGCGGCAGATGTAGTCGAGTTTACGCTGCTGGGCGGTCCCGAGATCGTCATCGGGCCGCTCGAAGTATGCGCACGAGTAGACCATGTCGGGATCGAGCCACACTTGGAAGAAGTCGTTCGAAACGTCGTAGTGGTACGCGATGGCGGCGCGGTCCCGCTCCTTGGAGTGCGGCCGACCGTCCAGCTCGGCGCACACGCGTCCTTCACACTCCCTCTCAGGCGACGGCATTGTGACGAGCCGCCAGGCGAGCTTCACCAAGCGCTTGACATCACCGGTGAGCACGCCGAGGTGGTCCGCGAGGGACGCGGCCGATTCCAGATCGCCTTCGATGTCGAAGTCGTCGTAGATGAACGCCTCGCCGAGCGTGACCTGGTTCGGCGGCCAGAACATGCGCTTGAGGGCGCCGGGATGTTTGAGCACGAGCGTGAAGCGAGCGTCCTGTCCGCTTTCCGGCTCCCATTCCGATCCGTCCCAGAGCCGGACCCCGAACTCCCGGGGGCGATACGTGCCGAACGCCTCCTTGAGCCATGCGAGGGTCTCGGTAGCGACGGCATCCCTGGTCTTGACTGTCGTCACCATGGTGCCCCTCCTCCGATTCCGAAGGACGCAGCGGTGGCGTGTAATCTTGCCGATTACGTGTTGAATACCCATACGGGCGGATGGGCGAAACGCGTGTCACGATTCGGCGGCGAGCGCCGGGAGCTCGTGTCGTGGCCTCGGCACGCTCCTTGCACGAGGCGGGTATACTAAGCAGGCGGTCGCATGTCGGCCGCCGCACGGGCACCTTGACATAGCTGGAACACGTGCCCACACAGATGTGGGGGCGACTGGTTTCGACACGATAGTCCTGAGGGAAGAAGCAGGCCGAGGTCTCCTCACCTCGCTAAACAGGGGTAAGACGCCTTCAAGCGTCGACAATGATCTTGCACTCGCTGCCTAGATAGAGCAGCGACGCCGCCCGGTGTGCGTTCCCGACACCGGTCCCGGCGCCATTCAGGGGACTCACCGGACCGGAGTCTGACGGCACTCCGTAAGGGACATCTGAGCCGACTAGGAACGGATACGCGGGCCACCGTGCGTCATCCCGACCGAATGCCAAGCGGTGGCTGAGCCTGGAGATGCTTCCCAGGGGGGTGTCGTGGACGCGAGTTCGATTCTCGCCGCCTCCACCAGCGAATCAACGAGCGGGGCCCTCTGGGGTCCCGCTCGCGCCTTTTCAGTACGAGCGGGTATGCTGGAACCGCGCACGCGGGAATCATCTTCCCTGTGCCCGGACCGCCCTCCGGAAGGCACATACATGTCTGACGCAGCGCCGGACCCCCAGAGTCGGCAGACCGATTTGCCGATTGCGCTTGACGACCTGCCGTTTCCCGCGTGCTTGTGCGGGGTGGAGGGCGATGTTCTGCGGACCAACCGTCTGTGGGACTCGCTGTTCGACGTGCCCGGAGCGAACGGCACAGCACCCACTGCGGCAGAGGCTGCGGAGAACGTGCGCGCCCACCTGCGGGAGGCCGTGACCTCGGGCCTGCCCGCGGACCTCGAGATCTCGGTGCGCGATTCGGACGGCCAGCAGCGTTTCTTCGCCGGCCGGTGCGGCGCTGTAGCGTTCGCTGATGTACCCGACGCCGTTGGGCTCTGTGTGCTCGGCGACATCACCGAGATCCGCCGCCGCGAAGCGCAACTCGCCTTCATGGCCACGCACGACCTACTCTCGGGCCTGCCGAACCGCCGCATGTTCGAGGACGCGCTCGCGCGCTCCGTAGCCCGTGCGAGCCGCGGTAAGCCCGGTGCGCTGCTCATGCTCGACATCGACAACCTCAAGTCCTACAACGACACACTCGGCCACAACCAGGGCGATCAGGCGCTCGTCAACTTCGCACTCCTCCTACAGACGCACGTCCGCGCGGGCGACATGCTCGCGCGTATCGGTGGCGACGAATTCGGGGTCGTTCTCGATGCGGCGACGCTTGACGAGGCCGTCGAGATCGGCGAGCGCATGCGTCGGGCTGCCGCCGAGGAGCCCTTCGTCGCCGATGCCCGCGCCTTCGATCTCGGTCTGAGCGGCGGGGTCGTGCCCTTTGACGGGACCGAGGAGATCCACACGCTCATGGATGCTGCCGATGCGGCACTCTACGAGGCCAAGGAGTATGGCCGCAACCGCCTCGTCGTGCGCCAGACGGGTGCGGCGTCGACGAGCGAGCTCGACGCGAGGGCGGCGGTCAGGATACGTCAGGCGCTCACCGAGCAGCGTTTCCGCGTTCACTACCAGCCGGTCATTCGCTTGACGGACGGTGGGACCGCGTACTTCGAGTCGCTCGTGAGGATGGTAGCCGAGTCCGGTGATCTGGAGATGCCCTCGGCGTTCCTCTCGGCGACCGAGCGCCTCGGCCTGATGCCGAGGCTCACGCGCCTCGTCGTCGACGAGGTGACTCAGGCGATGGCCACCATTGGCGCCGCACGTGTGTCGGTGAACCTGAGCGGCTCCGACCTTCTCGACCGCACGCTTCCGGATCACATCGAGCACCGGCTGGCGGAGTCGGGAGTGGATCCCTCGCGCCTCTCCTTCGAGGTCGCCGAGGGCGATGTGGCGGCCCACCGCCGTGCCATGCGCGCGTGGCTCGACCGATTCCAGCCGCTCGGGTGCGCCGTGGTGCTGGACCGCTTCGGCGCCGGGGAGCGGGGACTCTCGCTCGTGCGGGAGTTCTCCTTCGACCAGGTGAAGATCGATGCGACGACTTTCGTCCAGCTGACCGGAGAGCACAGCGATCTGGGCTACCTTGAGGCAATCAGGCGGGTGGTCGAGTCCCACGGCCTGACGGCGGTCGCCTCGATGATCGAGGACCCTGGGGTGATGGAGCGCGTGCGCGCAGCCGGGTTCGGTCTCGTGCAGGGGTTTGATGTCGGCAGACCAAGGGTGTCCCCTTCGTAACGGCTTGCGCCCTGCTGTGCGCGGTGGCCGCGCCTCAGCTAGAATCCGGAGAGCAACAGGTCTGCATGTGCCGTCATCGGCGAGCGGCCGGTGACGTTGCTGTATACGGAGAGGTGTTCGATGGAAGAGCTGGTAGCGGGGCTGCCACCGTATCTGAAGTACGTCGTGCTCACACTCGTTCCCTGGGTCGAGCTGCGTGGCGCTGTGCCGTGGGCGGTGCAGCAGGGCGACCGCATCTACCTGCCGCTCATCGTTCTTACCAACATGCTGATCTTCTGGCCGACGTACTTCGGTCTCGAACTCGTCTACGAACTCATTCCCGAGGATACGTGGCTTCACCGCAAGCTCGGGAGCATTCGCGCCAAAGCCCACCCGTTCGTGGAGAAGTACGGCGTGGTCGGCCTCGCGATCTTCGTCTCGATTCCGCTCCCGGGCACCGGTGCGTACTCGGGGACGGCGGCCTCGTGGCTGCTCGACATGGGGTGGCGAAAGGCGTTCCTGGCCGTGTGCCTCGGCGTTCTCATCGCGTTCATCCTCGTGTGGAGCATCTCCGAGGGGATCGCCGCAGGCGTAGGCGTGTTCAGGGGTCTCGGAACCAGCTAGAGGAGCGGCAGCGGTGCAGGACAGGGAGTACGCCCAGACGTTCGCCCGGGTCCGTCGTGCGCTCGCGGGCGAACCGGGCGAACCGTGCACCGGCATCACGTTCCTGGCCGAGGATGCAATCCGGGCGCTCGCCTGGGGCTCGTCGGCAGATAGCCCACTCGTGACCGCGGTCTGTAGCCGGCTTGCGCCTGACTTCGCGTTCGTCGAGTCGTGGATAGGTGATGCGTCCGCGACGTGCCAGTCCGTTGCCGGGTGCGGAACGGTGCCATTCTGGGTGGTCCGTGGACCGCTCGACGCCGTCGCGAACGCGCGTAGCTGGAGCGAGAGTCTCGCCGCCACGGTTCGCGATGCTGCCGCGCTCGCGCCGCTGCTCGACGGCGGAGTGGAAGCGGCCTGCATGTCGGTGCGCGTCGCTGCAGCGTGTGGGGCCGGCGCTATCGTAGTCGCAGATGATCTCGCGGGAGCAGACGGCCCGCTCATGGCCCCGGACTTCGCCCTGAGCGAACTCCTCCCGCGCCTCGGAGTGATCGCCGCCACAGCCGTGGGGGAAGACCTTCCCGCCATCTGGCACTCGGATGGCGACACACGCGCTTTCCTCGGCGCGGCGGCACGTGGGGGATTCGCGGGCGTTCACCCGGGAGGACTCGGACCCGACCCGTTCCGGCGCCTGTTCGGTCGTGCTCGCCAGGAAGGCATGGTCGTGCTCGGCGGCCTGCCCGGCTGGGCGCTCAGGGCCGGCGTGCCCTCGGCGTTACGGGCGGCCACTTCGGCGTCGGTCATTGCGCGCTCGGGAGGGCTGCTCGTGTGCGACGACGGAGGCGTGAGCACCGGCGAAGAGATTGGGGCGCTCATTGCGGCGCTGCAGACGGTACGCGGCCCGACGTAGGCTCCTGCGGGCTGTTGTGGCAACGGCGCGTCTCATGGCGTCGCTCTGCTGCGCCGATACATCACATCGGATAGCTCCGTTGACCGCGCCAGGGTGCGTGCTAGGATTGTCGCGGGCGCATGACGTGCGCTGTTTCCTCAGGGCGCCCGTGTTTCTGTAGTGCACGCCGACGACCCGCCAGGAGGCGTTCGTGGCTCTCGAGGGTAGTCTCAAGGACTTCTCGCTCGCCGACATGTTCCGGTTGCTCTCATCGGGCCGGAAGACCGGCACGCTCTATCTGACGCGCCCCGATGCCGAAGGTAAGGTTTCCTTCCGGAAGGGCCGCGTCTTCTTCGCGTCGTCCAACTACAATCGTGAGTCCCTCGGGCAGCGGCTCGTCAAAGCCGACGTGATCTCGGAGAAGCAACTGCGTCAGGCGCTCGGTCTCCAGAAGATCCAGAAGAAGGAGAAGGCCACCCGCAGGCTCGGGCAGATCCTCGTGGTCGAGGGTTACCTCGATGCGGGCGTCCTGGAGGGATTCATCCAAGAGCAGATCAACGACACGCTCTTCGATCTGTTCCGCTGGGAGTCCGGCGACCTGAGATTCGAGCCGGGCGAGGTGTGCGAGGACGAGGACATCGGCATCTCGGTGTCGGTGGAGAACATCATCATGGAGGCGTCGCGCCGCCTCGAGATGTGGAACCGCATCCGGGAGAAGATCCCGTCGATGGACACCCGGTTCGTGATGGCCGCGGCTCCGGGCGAGAAGTCCATCGAGATCCACCTCAAGCCCAGGGAGTGGATGCTTATGTGCTACCTGCACGGCGGGAAGTCCGTCAGCGAACTGAGTGCGCTCACCGGCTACAACGACTTCGAGACCGCAAAGATCCTCTACGGCATGAGCGCCGCCGGGTTGATCGAGGTCGTCGGATCGTCGGATGAGGCACCCGTGCCGGAGTAGTCATGTCCGGTCACGGAGCGCACCTCGAGCATGACCTCTCGCCGCAGCAGTTCGCACGCTTCCGCGACTACATCCATGAGCACTCGGGGATCCACCTCGAGAAAGGCCGGATGGACCCCCTGCGCATCTCCCTTGTAGCCCGCGCGACCCGTTTCGGCCTCGACTCGCTGGAACAGTACTACACGATCCTCGCCGCTGATGAGGGCGAGTTTCGTGAGCTCATGAACCTCGTCACCATCAATGAGACGAGTTTCTTCCGCTTCCCGGGACAGTTCAAGGCATTGCGCACCTTTGTGATCCCAGAGATCCTTGATGCGCGCAGTTCAGCGATGCGCTCGTTCCGGGTCTGGTCGGCCGGCTGCTCGACGGGTGAGGAGCCATATTCCATCGCCATGACGCTGCTCGACGCCGGCATCGACTCCCTCGGCCATCACGCTGAGGTCCTCGGCACTGATGTCTCCACCGACGCGCTCGAGCGTGCGAAGTCGGGTGTGTATTCGCCCCGCGCGCTGCTCAACGTCCCGCATGAGGTAGTGAAGCGCTACTTCGAGCCGACCGCAACGGGACACCGGGTGGTCGATCAGGTGCGGCGAGTCGTCGAATTCCGCTACCAGAACCTGATCAAGGAGCCGTGCCCGACGGCGCTCATGGGCAACTGGGACGTCATCTTCTGCCGTAACGTGACCATCTATTTCCGGATCGAGTCGACGCGCAGGGTTGTGGAGAGCCTCTTTGAGAGCCTGAACCCCGGCGGCTATCTGTTCATCGGGCACTCGGAGTCGCTCACCGGCATTACGGAACGGTTTGAGACGATCGAGGTGGGCGGTGTCTTCCTGTATCGCAAGCCGGTGTCGGTAGCGGTAAGTGCGTCCTTCCCCGAGGCGGTCGAGCAGCAGCGCAGGCTCGGGCGGGATGCGCGCACGCGGCGGGCAGAGTCCGCGTCCGCTAAGTTCGAGATACGCACGTCCGTCGCGCCCCGGGCGTCTGCTGCTGCGACGCCGGAGTCTGCAGGCGGCACGCTGCTGCTCGAAGCCGCGCGTGCTGCGGCCATTGCGGGTCGCCCCCACGAGGTGCTGCAGGCGACACGCGATCTCCTCGCTGCTGAACCCGGGAACGCCGAGGCGCACCTGCTCGCCGCGCGGGCGTATGCCGACAACGGCGACTTCGAGGACGCACTCGCCAGCGCCGAGGAGGCGCTGCGCATCGATCCACTGCTCGCGACGGCTCGCTACATCCTCGGTCTCATCCACCTGAGGTCCGGCAGGCCGGAAGCCGCGATCGCAGAGTTCCGGCGGACGATCTATGCGGACGATACCTTCGTCCTTGCGCACCTCAATCTCGGTAATCTCCATCGAGGACGGGGCGAGTACGCCGAGGCGTGCCGCGAATACGAGGCCGCACTGAGGGCTCTCGAGCGCGCGCCGGAGGGGTCCTGGTCGGGCTTTCTCGGCGGATTCGAGCCTGACGTACTCGCCGTGACGTGTGAGAGGAGTCTCCTCGAGTGTCGTCGGATGTGCGAGCACGGCTAAAGGCGGGCCCCCCAAAGGGCGATACCTACTCCTAGAAGAGTGTGCCCACGGTCACAGACGGAGGGAGTCAGGGATGGCCAGCGCGCGGATACTCGCGGTGGACGACAGTCCGACCATCCTCGCGATGCTCGAGGAGATACTGGTTTCGGCCGGATATGAAGTGCTGACCGCCGAGGATGGTGCGGACGCGCTTGAGTCCGCCCGCACCGACAAGCCCGACCTCATCCTTCTTGATGTCATGCTCCCCAAGCTTGATGGATACCGGGTGTGTCGCCTGCTGAAGTTCGACCAGAAGTACAAGGACATCCCGATCATCATGCTCACGGCGAAGACCGAGGAGCAGTCCATGGCCACTGGGCTGCGGACCGGAGCCGACCAGTACCTGACCAAACCCGTCGAGCCGGAGCGGTTGCTCGAAGCCGTCGCCGAAGAGCTCGCCAGAGCCCAGGGCTGAGGAGGCCGTGCAGATGGTGGAGACGGGTACTATGGGCGAGCGGGTCCTCGATGCGCTGGTGAAGACCGGCGCGCTGACACCCGACCACCTCGCGACAATCGATGAGGCCTGGACAGCGGGTATCTCGCCCGGCAGGTTGCTGCTCGAACGTGGCGCCATCACTCCGGACGATGTCGCAGTGGCTCTCGAGCAGGAGCTCGGGGTGCCGCGCGTCGACCTATCGAGCTATGCGCCGGACGACGAGGCTCTCTTGCTCGTATCGGCAGAGACCGCCCGCGCCCGGTCGGTCCTTCCGCTGTTCGAGATTGACGGCATGCTAACAGTCGCGATCGGTGATCCTGCCGATGTGTTCGAGCTCGGTGAGCTCGCCGTCGAACTGGGCATGGAGGTCGAGGCGGTGCTGGTCGAGCCGGCATCGCTCCACCAGGCGCTCATCACCCACTTCGGGCCCGCCGATGACGAGGAGCTCATACCGCCGCCCCCCTCGGCCGAGTGGGCTGCAACGCCGCCCGGACCGGAGGTAGCGAGTCCCGCAGTCGCCCCCGGGCCTCCCGGCCTGTCCGGGGAGAGCCTGTCCGGGACCCGGCACGCCATCGAGCAGATGGTGGAGGGTGCGCCCGCACGCGACACTGGGAAGATCGATCTCGACGTGCTCGCAGTCGCCGACGCGGGCAAGGTTTCTGTGCTCGTGTCCGACATCCTCGAGCACGCTCTGCACCAGGGAGCATCCGCGATTCATCTGCTGCCTTACAAGGATGACTTCTTCCTCGTATATCGCATCGAAGGGCGCCTCGAGCGCATTGCGAGCGCCCCGCTGTCGCTGCAGTGCGCACTCGTGGACGGCTTCAAAGCGTACGTGAGAGTCGGCGCCGTGCCAGCCACCGCGCCCGCGCTCGGGAGGGTGCGTGCGCGCATCGCGGAGCGCGAGGTGGTACTGACGCTCTCCGCCGTCCCGACCGTGGCGGGCCAGCGGCTCGTGATCTCGCTTGTCACCGATCCAGGCGCACCGCACGATCTGGCGGCACTCGGCATGCCCGAGGCGGAGTGCCGCGCCCTGCACGCCATGGTGGAGCGCGGTCGCGGCATCCTGCTGGTCTGCGGTCCGGTGGCCGGAGGCCGCAGCGCGACCTACTACGCGCTGCTCGCACATGCGGCCGCGGTGGGTAAGACGGTCTACTCGGTCGAACGCTCGGTCGAGCACGAGATCCCAGCCATTGCGCAGGTGCTCGTAAACCCCGGCTCGTCCGTTGGCGCCGCGTCTTACCTTGCTGTGGGCATGCGCCAGGACACCGATGTCATCGCGATCGATTCGCTGCAGGCTGTCGAAGACGTGCACCGGGCGATCGAGGCAGCCGGTCTCGGCAAGCTCGTCATAGCCACCTTCTCCGGCGCCGGGATCGTCGCGGGTGTGCGCCGGATGCTCGATCTCGGGGCGGAGCCCACGAGCCTGGCCTCGGCGCTCACGTTCGGTGTAGGCCAGCGCCTGGTGCGCACGAACTGTCCGGACTGCTCGCAAGAGGAGCGCAACCCGATTGTGACGCAGATACCGGGTGCGGCTCCGGGCGTCGTCTCGCTAGCCGGTACCGGGTGCTCGTCGTGCGGTGGGAGCGGATTCGCCGGCATCACCGGTGTCTTCGAGGTCCTGCCCTTCAGCGAGTCCGTTCGTGCAGCGATTGCAGTTAGCGCGGACGCCGGGGACATCGCTGCCAGTGCGCAGGCCGCCGGTATGCGCCCGATAATCTCCTCGGGTCTGGCCAAGCTCGAGCAGGGCCTCGTCAGTGCCGAGGAACTGAACCGCGTTCTGCGGTTCGCGGAGTGAGTGGGCCGACGATGGCGACCGCCTATGACACGCAGCTTGCGAGTGCCGTGACGTTTCGCGCCGGCCCGCAGCGGTACGCGTTGCCGATCGAGCGGGTTCGTGAGATCCAGAAGATCGTTGCGTTCGCAGAGGTGCCCGACGAGAACGGCACGGTGCTCGGGATGGTGGATATACGCGGCGAGATCGTGCCGGTCGTCGATGTGCGCACGCTGATCGGCCTGCCTCTCGAGCTCCACACTCTCGAGACCCCGATGATCGTCGTCCGGAGTTCTGTCGGGCCGGTCGCGCTTATCGTGGACGCGGTCGAGACCGTCGTGGAGCTACCGGCAGGCTTGGCCGGTGCGGCACCGGAGATGCATTCACTGGCATCACGTGTGCTCGCAGTCCACCGTCTTGACGACGAGCTCGTCTTCCTGCTCGACATCGATGCGCTTCTCGAGCCCGTAGACCTCCCAGACGAGGGGAGGCCGGCCGCCGATGAGTGACGAGCGCGACATCAGGGAGTCTCTCGTCGGGGAGGTCGAGGAGGTCTTGCGCCTGCGTGCCGAGGCCCTCGCGTGCAGGGTGGAGGAGGATGGCGCGCTCCAGAGAAGCGCTCTATTGGTGTTCAGGATCGGCGCGCACTGGTATGCGGTGAGCGTCGAGGCCATCAGGGAGATCTTTCAGGATTACGAGGTGGCAGCGATCCCGTGCGCCCCGGAGTTCGTGCGCGGCGTGGTCAGCATCCGCGGCGAGATCGTGTCGGTGACCGATGCCGCGACGCTGATGGGCATCGCTCCTGTCGCTGGTTCGGGCGAATCGTCCGCCGCTGTGGTGCTCGAGAACGAGGAGTGCACGACGGCACTTCTCGTCGACGAGGTCGGAGGGATCATCGATGTCCCGGCTTCCGGCGTCGAGCTGCCTCTGCCCCACACGAAGAGCTCCCAGGCCGAGTACGTGACCGCAACGGTCTTCGTCGGCGACCGGCTCATTAGCGTTGTGAATGTGGATCGTATCCTGCAACCGATTGGCGCGGGCGCACTGTAGGCACCGTTCAGGAGGACACAATGGCACGCAGACTCACGACAGGTTTGAGAAGCAAGTTCCTCTACAAGTACTCCGCAGCGATCGTTGCGCTGGCGCTGCTCGTCAACGTGGTCCAATGGCTTATCGCGTACCTGGCGTTCGGGGAAGAGATGGGCGCGATGTTCGCGTGGTCCAATGCCGACCGTCTTCTCGGCCTGGCCATGGCGTTCGTCGGCATCGCAGCCGCGTGGGTCGCCGCACTGGTGCTGATCGGGAACCGTTTCATGCGCCCCCTCCAGCTCGTGGTGGACAGTGTGCGCGCGGCGTGTCAGGGCGAGATCGGCCGCAAGGTCGAGATCGACTCGACCGACGAGTTCGGCGTGCTCGCACGCTCGTACAACCAGATGATCGACCTTATCGTCTATCTCGTACGCCAGACGCATGAGTCATCCCGACGCCTGTCGACATCGGCGACCGAAATCCTCTCAGCCACCGAGCAGCAGGCCTCGGGTGCGGCAGAGCAAGCCGCATCGATCAGCCAGACGACCGCGACGATGGAGGAGCTTGCCGCGACGTACCGGCAGATTGCTGACAATGCGAATCAGGTCGTGACCATGGCCGAAGCGTCCCTCGGCAGTGCGGAGAACGGGCAGCAGTCGGTCATGAACACGCTCTCGGCGATGGAGGAGATCAAGACCCGCAGCCAGTCATCGGCAAGTCGCATACTGACGCTCGGCGAGCGCAGCCAGCAGATCGGCCAGGTGCTCACCATCATCAACAGCATCGCCGACCAGACGAAGATCCTCGCGCTCAACGCTGCCATCGAAGCTGCGCGTGCGGGAGAGGCCGGGAAGGGCTTCTCCGTCGTCGCGGTCGAGATCCGAAAGCTCGCCGAGTCGGTCGTCGACTCCACGGCTGAGATTTCGAAGATCATGACCGAGATCCAGGGTGCTGCCAACGACCTGGTCATCGCCACCGAGCAGGAACTCGCACAGGTTCAGGGCGGCGTGGACCTCGCGCACACCACGGACGAGAGCCTGGAGCAGATACTTGAGATGATCGAGCGGACCACCATCGCCGCCAAGGAGATCAGCGCCGCCACCCAGCAGCAGAAGAGCGCCACCGAGCAGGTCGTCAAGGCTATGCGCGAGGTCGCCGCCGTCGCGCAGCAGACCGCCGCAGGTGGTCGCCAGGTAGCGGCCACCGCCGAGCAGCTGGCGGCAATCGCGACAGAGTCGAGCCAGGTCGGCTCGGCCTTCAGGATTGTCGAGTAACCGACTGCGTGCGGTACGAGGGAGAGCAGGCGCATGGCAGAGTTCGACCGCAGCGCATTCATCGGCCGGTTCCAGGAAGAGGCGGCCGATCTGCTGCAGCGTCTGAACGAGGGTGTTATCCGGCTGGAGGGTGACCCGTCGGACGGCTCGCTCATCGACAAGATGCTGCGCGATGCGCACACGCTCAAGGGCTCCTCGCGCATGGTCGGTCTGGTGGAGATCTCCGACATCGCGCACCGGCTCGAGGATGTCATGGTCGCAGTCCGTGACGGGGTGATCGCGTATGAGCCGGAGATGAGCGAGCACTTCTTCGACGCGCTCGACACTATGGTGCACCTCGCGGAAATCGCGGGCACGGACGACACGCCCGCTGTCGACCTGGCAGCGCTGCAGGAGCGCCTCTCGGTGCTCGCGGAGAACGGCTGCGAGGGGGCTGCTGAAGGCACTGCCGCGCCCGATAGCGCCGGGGAGCGTGCGCCGGTATTCGAGGAGCCGCTCGGTGCCAAGGTCAAACAGACCATACGGGTCAACACTGGACACGTCGACTCCCTGCTGAACCTGATCAGCGAGGCTGTCATCTCACAGGTGAAGTACGAGCAACGGGTGAAAGGGTTACGCCGCGCCGGGGTCGGCTCCGATGAGGTGTGGCAGGCCTGGGCGGCACTGCGCGAGCTGCTTGAGGCGGCGCCCTCCACGGATGAGGGGTCTGACGCTTTGCGGCGCGCCGAAGCAAGCGCCCTCTTCGAGCGCATGCTGACGACGGAGCGCGCGGGGCATTCGGCGCTCGTTGCGGATCTGGTCGAGGATCTCGCCCGCGGAAACGCTGTGGTGAACGATCTTCAGGAACGCGGCATGGCCATGCGCATGCTGCCCGTGAGCACGGTGTTCGCCACATTCCCTCGCGCCATGCGCGATCTGGCCCGTTCGTTCAAGAAGGACGTAGAACTCGTCGTCGAGGGAGGGGACACCGAACTCGACAAGAAGGTTCTCGAGGCAATCAACGACCCGCTCATCCACATCATGCGTAACGCGGTGGATCACGGCATCGAGCGCGCCGAGGTGCGGACGGCGCTCGGCAAGCCGGCCAAAGGGACGATCCGGGTCTTGGCGCGCCCGGAAGGAGACCACATCATCATCGAGGTCTCCGACGACGGCGCCGGCGTAGACCCGGAAAAGGTACGGGCGGCGGCGGTCCGCAGGGGCTACATCACCCAGGTCGAGGCCGAGGCAATGTCCGACCGCGAGGTGCTCTTCCTCATCTTCGAGAAGGGCTTCTCCACGAGCACGATCATCACCGAGGTCTCAGGCCGCGGCGTAGGGATGGACGTCGTGCACGAGTACATCGTCGAGATGCTCAAGGGTGATCTGAACGTCTTCAGCACAAAGGGCAAGGGTACGACGTTCCGGCTCACCATACCGCTCACTCTCGCCATCATCCGCGCGCTGATGGTGCGGGTTGGTGACCGCGTCTACGCACTGCCTACGACGGCAATCGAAGAGACGGTGCTCGCCGAGCCAAAGGATATCATCGCGGTCGAAGGCCGCGAGGCGCTACGGCGCGGCCGCCGCACGTATCCGCTCGTGCGGGTTGCCGACATCCTCGGTGTGAACGGTGGTAATCCCCCTTCTGAGCGGATTGCGGTGGTCACCGTCGGCTTCTCGGGCTACCGGTTCGGCTTCATCATCGACGAGTTCATCGGCGAACAGCAGATCGTCATCAAGACGCTCGGCAACCACCTGCGCAAGATCGAGAACGTCGCCGGTGTCACCATCCTCGGTGCGGGAGAGATAGTGCCCATCCTCAACGTTCCCGACCTCATGACAAACGCCCGCCGCGGTTGCCGCAGGCGGGGTGCGAGCGAGGGCGAATCCTCCGTATGCACCGGGCCACGCACCGTGCTCATCTGCGAGGACTCTTTCACCACGCGCGAACTCGAGCGGTCGATCTTCGAGGCTGCCGGCTACCGCGTCGAGGTCGCGATGGACGGTGCCGAGGGGCTAGACTTGCTCCGAAACGGCCTTGTGGCCGATGTGGTCGTCACTGACGTGCAGATGCCGCGGATGAGCGGGTTCGAGCTCACGCGCGTCCTCAAGGGCGATCCAGCCCTCGGTGGCGTGCCTGTGGTCATTGTCACCTCGCTCGAGCGCGAGGACGAGAAAGTCGAGGGTATCGAGGCAGGTGCCGATGCCTACATCACGAAGTCGGTCTTCAACCAAGACACGCTGTTGGATACGGTTGAACGACTGATTCGCTAGCTGCGGAGTGGGGAGGGGGTATCCGTGGCAAGATGCACCATACGGGTGGTCGTGGCCGACGATTCAGCGCTTGCCCGGGAGATGCTGGTGCAGATCCTCGCGAGCGATGACGAAATCGACGTTATCGGCATCGCCACCGACGGGCAGGAAGCAATCGATCTCGTCGCCGCGCTCCGTCCCGACCTCGTGACCATGGACATCCACATGCCGGGGGTCGATGGGCTGAAGGCGATCGAGCACATCATGGCGTTCACCCCCGTCCCGGTCCTCGTCGTGTCCTCGTCGGTGTACGGCGAGGGCGTCGGCCGGGCCTTCGATGCTCTTGAAGCCGGCGCGCTCGAAGTCATGAAGAAGCCGGAGCCACGCGACTGGGCCGATCTCCAGGACATCGCGCAGGACCTCATCAGGCGCGTGAAGCTCCTCTCCCGCATCCCGGTCATCACCCACGTTCGCGGGATGCGCTCGGCGAGGCCCGCCGGTGAGGCGGGAGGCGATGCCGAGGCGCGCAGGGCCGGAGTGCGGCCCGAGGTAGTGGCCATCGGATCGTCGACCGGAGGACCGTCGGCGCTACTGAACGTACTCGGCCGCCTGCCTGCCGACTACTCGCTCCCCATTCTGGTGGTGCAGCACATTGCGGACGGATTCGTGCCCGGACTCGTAGCGTGGCTCGATGCGGGCTGCAAGATCCGCGTCGTGGTCGCCGAGGATGGCATGCCCGTGCTGCCGGGTGTGGCATACTTCGCTCCCACCGGCGCCAACCTGACGCTCGAGCGCCGGAGGCTGCGCCTTCACGAGCCGCAGGTCGGCCAGCTCTACGTGCCCTCGGCCAACACGCTCTTCGAGTCGATAACGGTATCATGCGGCCCGGCTGGAATCGGTGTCATCCTCACAGGCATGGGCGCCGATGGAGCGACCGGCCTCAAGATGATGAGCGATGTCGGCGCTATGACGATCGCGCAGGACGAGGCCACGTCGACCGTGTTCGGTATGCCGAAGGCCGCCGCGGAGACGGGAGCCGCCGGACTCGTCCTGCCGGTGCACGACATCGCGGCCGAACTCGAGCGCGTGGTTTCCGCGGCGCTATAGGCGCAGTGCGGACCGGCCCGTCCCGTGCCGCCGAGCGGTATACTCACCCTATGGAAACCCTGCCGATCGGCATCTTCGATTCGGGACTCGGAGGGCTGACCGTCGCTCGAGAGGTCATCCGGGCCCTGCCACAGGAACGCATCGTCTACCTCGGTGACACGGCGCGCTGCCCGTACGGTCCGCGTGACCTTGCCGAAGTGCGACGCTTCGTGCTCGAGATCGGCACGTGGCTCGAGCGCGTCCCGGTCAAGCTCATCGTCATCGCCTGCAACACCGCGACGGCCGCGGGTCTCGCGCTCGCGCAGGAGACCTTTGACGTCCCGGTCATCGGTGTGGTCGAGCCGGGCGCGCGCGCGGCCGTGCGCGCGACTCTCAACCGCAGCGTGGGCGTGATCGGCACGGTCGGGACGATCGAGTCGGGGGCGTACAGCCGAGCGGTCCGCGCGCTCGACGCAGGCGTGACGGTGTTCTCCGTAGCCACGCCGAAGTTCGTCGACGTCGTCGAGGCGGGCCTGCGCATGGGCCCGGGCACGCTCGAGGAGTGGGTCGCGGAATCCTCGGAGGTCTTCATCCGTCCCTCCTTCCACGAGATAGCACGCGGCTACCTCGAGTCCCTCAAACGCTCAGGCATCGACACGCTCGTTCTGGGATGCACTCACTTCCCGCTGCTCCAGGCGGCTATCCAGCAGGTGGTCGGCCCGGCCGTGCGCCTGATCTCCTCGGCCGAGGAGACCGCCCACGAGGTCGCCGAGACGCTCGAGTCCCGTGGCCGCTTGGCAGGGGAGAGCCCAGAGCGCCCGGCGCATCACTACTTCACTACCGGCGATCCGGCCGAGTTCGCCCGCCTGGGCTCGCGCGTGCTGCGTCAGCGCATCATGCACGTCGAACCGGTCGGTCTCGAGGACCTGGCTGCGCTGCTCTCGGAGGAACGCCTCGCGCTTGTGCGCGACGACCGGACGGAGGATCCGGTATGCGGCTAACGGTACTCGGCACCTCAGCGTCGTATGCGGGGCCCGGACAGGCGTGTGCGGGACACCTCGTCGAGAGCGGGGGGACGCGCGTGCTGCTCGACTGCGGCAACGGCGTGCTCGCCAACCTCTCCGCAGTCATCGACCCTCTCACGCTGGACGCGGTGTTCGTGACCCACGAGCACCCCGACCACTTCCTCGACCTCTATGCGCTCCAGGCGCTGCTGCGCTACGCACCCGAGGGCCCCGCAGACCCCCTTCCGCTGTGCGTGCCGAGGGGTCTGTTTGACGACATGGGCTGCCTCCTGTCGGATCGCGGCAACGCCGAACTCCGTGCAGCATTCACGGTGCACGACATGCTCGACGGCGAGACGACGGCCGTGGGCGATCTGCTCGTCACGCCGCACAAGACAGAGCACACCGGCGACTCGTTCGCCCTCGGGGTCACTGACGGCAGCGCCACGCTCTGTTACACCTCGGACACCACGCTCGGGGAGGCGGTGCTCGAGGCGGCCACCGGCTGCGATCTGCTACTCGCCGAGGCCACGCTGCCCGAGGCCTACCGCGGAGTGGCGCCCCACCTGACCGCCGCCGAGGCGGGAGAACTCGCTCGCGCTGCGGGCGCGGGTCGGCTGGTCCTCACGCACGCCTGGCCGACGAACGACCGCGATCGCATGGCGGCCGAGGCAGCGGCTGCATTCGGCGCGCCGGTCTCGGTGGCGTGCGAGTACGACACCTACGAGGTCGTCCCGGCCTCAGAAGACGAGAGGGAGACCCGCTCATGAACCGCCTCGACGGACGCGCGTACGACGCGCTCAGGCCCGTGCGCATCACGCGCCGCTATCTGAAGCATGCCCATGGCAGCTGCCTGTTCGAGTTCGGCGACACGCGGGTGCTCTGCGCGGCGAGCATCACCGAGGGCGTGGCGCAATGGCGGCGGGGGAGCGGCAAGGGGTGGGTGACCGCTGAGTACGCGCTCCTGCCCGCATCGACGCACACCCGCAGCCGCCGGGAATCCACGGGCGGCGGGCTCAAGGGCCGCACGCACGAGATCCAGCGGCTTATCGGCCGCTCGCTGCGCACGGTGATCGATATGAGCGCGATGGGCGGCGAGGTGACGATGAACGTGGACTGCGACGTGATCCAGGCCGACGGCGGCACGCGCACCGCTGCGATCACCGGCGCCTACATCGCCATGCACGACGCCTTCTCGACCTGGCGTGACCTGGGCAAAATCGCCGAGCTGCCCACGATCGATTTCGTGGCGGCCACCTCGGTGGGCACAGTCGACGGCGTGTGCATGCTCGACCTCGACTATGCCGAGGACTCAGTTGCCGAGATCGACATGAACGTGGTGATGGACGGCCGAGGCCGCTTCATCGAGGTCCAGGGCACTGGGGAGCGCACCCCGTTCGACCGCACGCGCCTCGACGAGATGCTCGACCTCGCCTCGGCGGGCATCGAACAGCTCGTCGATTTCCAGCGCCGCATCATCGCCGAGGGCACTGATGTCGCCGAACTCTGAGGGCGGCGGCGGAGCCACAACGGCCGGGCAAGCCCCGATGCGCGTCGTGGTCGCCACCGGCAACCGGCACAAAGTCGAGGAGATCCGGGCCGCGCTGGCCTTCACGAGCTGGGAGTTCGTCGCGGCGGCTGATCTCGGCGGCTGGCCCGAGCCCGAGGAGACCGGCGAGACGTTCGAGGAGAATGCCCGCATCAAGGCGCTCGCCGCGAGCGAGACCTACGGGCTGCCCGCTCTCGCTGACGACTCCGGGCTCGAGGTCGACGCGCTCGACGGGGAGCCGGGCGTGTACTCGAGCCGCTACGCCGGCTCGTGTGCAACCGATGCCGAGAACAACGCGCGGCTCCTGCTGGCGCTCGGTGACACCCCGCGCGTAAGGCGCGAGGCGCGTTTCCGCAGCGTCATCGTGCTGGTGCGCGAGGACGGCAGCGAGGTCGTAGCCGAGGGCGTGTGCGAAGGCCACATCGGCACCGAGCCGCGCGGCGAGCACGGGTTCGGCTACGACCCTCTCTTCTGGCCCGACGCGACTCCCGGGCGCACGATGGCCGAGCTTCCTATGGCCGAGAAGAACGCGATCAGTCACCGCGGCGCGGCGCTGCGCGCGCTCCATGACCTGCTCGAGGCCGTCGGGGAGTGATCGCGTGCCCTGCGGTGCCCCGCGGTGCCGTTTGCCCGCCGGCCAGGCAGAATCTATACTGGCCTTTGCCCTCAGGCATGTCGGCCCCAAGGGGCACTCCGGCAGGCAGGGGGGCGCATGAGGTCGGGCCGTGGCGCAGCTTGGTAGCGCATCTGCTTTGGGAGCAGAGGGTCGTCGGTTCGAATCCGGCCGGCCCGACCAGATTTGCGGCCGTAGTTCAATTGGTAGAGCCCCAGCCTTCCAAGCTGGTTGTTGCGGGTTCGAGTCCCGTCGGCCGCTCCATTGACAACCTCGCGCGGCGGGGGGTACCGTACGTCTTCGGCACTCCCCGGTCGCGTCAATACGCGCCCGTAGCTCAGCTGGATAGAGCGGGAGACTTCTAATCTCTAGGTCGGGGGTTCGAATCCCTCCGGGCGTGCCATGCCACTCATGGTGGGTGTAGCTCAGTTGGTTAGAGCGTCGGACTGTGGCTCCGAAGGTCGCGGGTTCGAGTCCCGTTACCCACCCCATGCGAACACGGCGGCCCGCCTCGTGCGGGCCGCTTGCACTTTCCGCGCTACGCGGTAGAATGTTCGAGCACTTCACGGGCCGTTAGCTCAGCTGGTAGAGCAGGGGACTCTTAATCCCAAGGTCATAGGTTCGATCCCTATACGGCCCACCATACGATTGCATTCGGAAGCCGGTTCCGCAGCGGACCCGGCTTCCGCCGCCCCGCCCCGCCCCCGCGCCCCCGCGACGCGCTGTGCGCATCCTCGCTCTTTGGTACACTGATTAGCCGTTCCATTATGCGGGCGTGGCGGAATTGGCAGACGCGCCGGGTTTAGGACCCGGTGAGGCAACTCGTGGAGGTTCGAGTCCTCTCGCCCGCACCAGTCTCACACCGGTTCAAGTACACCGTCCATGCGTAGGAGGATCCTTGAATACGAGCGTCGAGCAGGTCAACGGCCACACCATCAGGCTGACCGTTACCGTTCCCGCAGCCGATGTGGATGCGGCCATCGACCGCGCCTACCGCGAGCTTGCGAAGAAAGTGAAAGTCCCCGGATTCCGTCCCGGCAAGGCCCCCCGGAGCGTTATCGACACGCACCTGGGCCGCGAGGCAGTGGTCGGTGAGGCCCAGGAGGGCGTGCTCGACGAGAGCTATCCCAAGGCCGTTGAGGCCGAGGGGCTCAAGCCCATCGCGAGCCCCGAGGTCGACGAGCTCGAAGAGCTCATAGAGGGTGCCGAGTACACCTACACCGTCGACGTCCAGATCAAGCCCGAACTCACGCTCACCTCGACCGAGGGCATCTCCGTGACCGTCCCGCCGGCCGAGGCTTCTGACCGCGAGGTCGACGCCCAGATCGAGCACACGCGCGAGCGTTTCGCGAACCTTGAGCCCGTCGAGGGCCGCGGTGTCGCTGCCGGGGACTTCGTGCTGCTCTCCTTCACCGGCACGGTGGACGGCGAGGAGTACGAGGGCAACGTCGTCGAGAAGTACCTCTACGAGATGGGCAAGGGCCTCATGCCCGCCGAGTTCGACGAGGGTCTGCTCGGTGTGGAGGTCGACGGCCAGACGCGCATCGAGTTCGTGATCCCAGAGAGCTCATCCAACCCCGAGTTCGTCGGCAAGACCGCCGCGTTCGAGGTCACCGTGCACGAGATCAAGGAGAAGGTCCTGCCCGAGCTCGACGACGAGTTCGCGAGCAACGTCGGCGGCTTCGAGACCCTCGACGAGCTGCGTGCCAACATCAAGTCGAAGCTCGACGAGGCCAAGGCCACCGGCCGTGCGCGCATCCTCGAGCGGGGGGCGCGGACGGTCCTTGCCGAGCGCCTCGAGGGCGAGGCTCCCGAGGCGATGCTCAGGGCGCGCCGCCAGTCCATGCTGAGCGATTTCGTAGAGGGCCTGCACTCGCGCGGCATGACCATCGAGCAGTACGCGCAGGCCACCGGGTACGATCCCGAGCAGATCTCGAAGGACATCGAGGAGCAGGCGGCCGTCATGGTCCGCGAGGAGCTCGCGCTCGAGGCGCTCTTCCGCGCGGCTGGCATGGACGTCACCGAGGACGATATCACCGACGAGATCACGCGCTTCGCCGAGGCGTCCGAGACCGACGTCGCCGAGTTGCGTGCTCGCTGGGATGAGGCCCGCGCGATCGAGCTCCTCACCGAGGGGATCATGCACCGCAAGGCGGTCGAGTGGCTTATGAATGAGGAGAACGTGGAAATCATCGAGAAGGAGCCTTCCGCCGGCGATGAAGAGACCGGCGGCGAAGACGAGGCCGCCGAGGCGGCTGCCGATAACCCCGCATCAGAAGAGTAGGACGGTAGCACCGATGTCACATGACGCATACAACCTGGTACCGATCGTTGTCGAGCAGACGAGCCGCGGCGAGCGCAGCTTCGATATCTACTCGAGGCTGCTCAACGAGCGAATCGTGTTCCTCGGCCACGAGGTCAACGACGACATCGCCAACATCGTGATCGCGCAGCTCCTGCACCTGGAGAGCGCCGACCCCGAGAAGGACATCAACCTTTACCTGAACTCTCCCGGCGGGTCGATCACCGCTGGCATGGCCGTCTACGACACGATGCAGTACATCAAGTCCGACGTGTCGACCATCTGCATCGGCCAGTGCGCCTCGATGGCCGCCGTGCTGCTCGCCGCCGGTGCTTCCGGCAAGCGATTCGCGCTGCCCAACAGCCGCATCCTCATCCATCAGCCGTGGGGCGGTACGCAGGGCCAGGTCAGTGACATCGAGATCCAGGCCAAAGAGATGCTGCGCATGCGCGAGGCGCTCGACAACATCCTCGCGCACCACACCGGTCAGCCGATCAAGACGATTCACGCCGACACCGACCGGGACAACATCATGACCGCCGAGGAAGCCAAGGCGTACGGGGTGGTCGACGAGGTCTTCGTCAAGCGCGGAGTGAAAGTGGGAGACGAGTGAGCCGCACCACCGACAATCCTGACCAGCTGAAGTGCTCGTTCTGCTCGAAGAGCCAGCGCCAGGTCCGCAAGCTCATCGCCGGGCCGGGCGTCTACATCTGCGATGAGTGCATCGGGCTGTGTAACGACATCGTCGAGGACGAGCTCACCGAGGATCAGCAGATGTCGCCGTTCGCCGACGAGCTGCCCACCCCGGCCGAGATCAACAAGGCTCTGAACGACTACGTTGTCGGCCAGGAACGCGCCAAGAAGGTGCTCTCGGTTGCGGTGTACAACCACTACAAGCGCATCCGGGTGATGCCGACGGTCGGCGATGATGAGGTCGAACTCGCCAAGAGCAACATCCTCATGCTCGGCCCGACCGGCTGCGGCAAGACGCTGCTCGCGCAGACCCTCGCCCGCATCCTGAAGGTGCCGTTCGCCATCGCCGACGCCACGGCGCTTACCGAGGCGGGGTACGTGGGCGAGGACGTCGAGAACATCCTGCTCAAGCTCATCACCGCCGCGGACTTCGACATCAAGCGGGCCGAGGTCGGCATCATCTATATCGACGAGATCGACAAGATCGCGCGCAAGGCCGAGAACCTCTCGATCACGCGTGACGTCTCCGGCGAGGGCGTGCAGCAGGCGCTGCTGAAGATCCTCGAGGGGACCGAGGCGGCGGTGCCCCCGCAGGGCGGGCGCAAGCACCCGCAGCAGGAGCTCATCCGCATCGACACCACCAACATCCTCTTCATCCTCGGCGGCGCCTTTGTCGACCTGGAGAAGATTATCGCCGACCGTGTCGGCAAGCGCGGTCTGGGCTTCGGCGCCGATCTCGCGGACGCCTCGGCGAAGCAGAAGGGCGAGCTGCTCTCCCGCGTGCTGCCGGAGGACCTGCACAAGTACGGGCTCATCCCCGAGTTCGTCGGACGGCTGCCGGTGCTCGTCTCGGTCCAGGACCTGACCGAGGACGACCTCGTGAGCATACTGACCGAGCCCAAGAACGCGTTCGTGAAGCAGTACCACCGCCTCTTCGAGCTCGAGGGCGTAGGGCTCGAGTTCACCGACGATGCGCTGAGGGCGGTCGCCCGGCACGCAATCGCACACGGCACCGGCGCGCGCGGCCTGCGCTCCATCCTCGAAGGCCTGCTGCTCGACACGATGTATGACCTGCCGAGCCGTAACGACATCGAGGCTGTGGTCGTGACCGAGGAGACGGTGCGCGGCGCCACATCGCCCACCATCGTGCAGCGCGGCGAAGCGGAGAGCGCGTAAGGTGACGCCGATGAGCGAGATGCCCAAGGCCTACGACCCGAAGGCCGTCGAGACGCCCGTCTTCGAGTCGTGGCTTTCCGGCCGCTACTTCGAGCAGGCTCCGGTCCCGGGCGGGGAGCGGCCCTTCACCGTCGCCATCCCGCCGCCCAACGTGACCGGCTCGCTGCACATGGGGCACGCGCTCAACAATACAATCCAGGACGTGGTGATTCGCCGCGCGCGCATGACCGGCCGTCCGACCCGTTGGGTACTGGGCACCGATCACGCCGGCATCGCGACCCAAAACAAGGTCGAGCAGATGCTCGCCAAACAGGGCAGGAGTCGCCACGACGTCGGCCGCGAGGCTTTCATCGAGGCGTGCTGGGAGTGGCGCCGCGAACACGGCTCGACCATCATCACGCAGCTCAAGGCGATGGGCTGCTCGTGCGACTACTCCGACGAGTGGTTCACGATGGACCCGACCTACCAGCTCGCGGTGCGCAAGGTCTTCGTCGACTGGTACAACTCCGGCCTCATCTACCGCGGTAAGCGCATCATCAACTGGTGTCCGCGCTGCTCGACCGCAATCTCCGATATCGAGGTCGAGCACGAGGACCTCGACAGCCACCTGTGGCACTTCCGCTACCCGCTGGCCGAGCCGGTAGCCGGACGCGACCACGTCGTGGTCGTCACCACCCGTCCAGAGACGATGCTCGGCGACACGTGCGTTGCCGTGCATCCGGACGACGACCGCTACCGCGACCTCGTGGGCGCTACTGTCGTCCTGCCGCTCATCGGGCGCCACATCCCCGTCGTGGCCGACGACTACGTCGACCCGAGCTTCGGGACCGGAGCGGTTAAGGTCACGCCTGCGCACGACCCCAACGACTTCGAGATCGCCGAGCGCCACGACTGCGCCAAGGTCAACATCCTCAACGCCGATGCCACCATCTCGGCCGAGGGGGGCCCCTACGAGGGGCTGGAGCGCTACGAGGCTCGCCGCCAGGTCGTCGCCGATATGGAGGCCGCCGGCCTGCTGCTCGGCATCGAGGATCACGTTCACGCGGTCGGCCACTGCTACCGCTGCCACACGGTCATCGAGCCGTGGCTCTCCGACCAGTGGTTCGTGGACATGAAGCCGCTCGCCGCTCCGGCCATCGAGGCGGTGCGCGACGGGCGCGTGACCTTCCACCCCAAGCGCTGGGAGAACGTCTACTTCCACTGGATGGAGAACATCCGCGACTGGTGCATCAGCCGCCAGCTGTGGTGGGGCCACCGCATCCCGGTCTTCTACTGCGACACGTGCAGCGCGCCGGCGCTAGCCTCGATGACCGACCTCACCGAGTGCGCCGGGTGCGGCGGGCCGGTGCGCCAGGACGAGGACGTGCTCGACACCTGGTTCTCGAGCCAGCTCTGGCCGTTTGCGACCCTCGGCTGGCCGCAAGACACGCCCGAGTTCGCGTACTTCTATCCCACGAGCGTGCTCTCCACCGCGCGCGACATCCTCTTCCTGTGGGTGGCGCGCATGATCATGAGCGGCATCAACTTCGCGCGCGACATCCCGTTTGACGACGTCATCATCCACCCCACGGTCTTCAACGCCGAGGGCAAGCGGATGAGCAAGTCGCTCGGCACCGGCATCGACCCGCTCGACCTCATGGAACATTACGGGGCCGACGGCATGCGTTTCGGGCTCATGCTGCAGACGACCGGCACCCAAGACATCAGGTTCGCCGAGGACAAGCTGCTCTCCTCGCGCAACTTCGCGAACAAGATCTGGAACGCGAGCCGCTTCGTGCTCATGAACCTCGACGAGACCTTCGTGCCAGGCGAGCCAGAGGCCGCCACGGTGGCCGATGCGTGGATCCTCTCGCGCCTCGCTGATCTCGCGGGGCAGGTCGACGAGGGCATCATGACCTACCAGTTCGGCGAGGTGGCCCGCGCGCTCTACGACTTCTTCTGGAACGAGTTCTGCGACTGGTACATCGAGCTTTCCAAGCCGCGCCTGTTCGCCGGGGCGCGCGAGGACGCCGACGAGGCCGAGCAGGCCGCGCGGCGCGTCTCGCAGCGCAACCTCGTCTTCGTGCTCGACACCGCACTGCGCCTCCTGCACCCGATGATGCCCTTTGTCACCGAGGAGATCTGGCGCAACATCCCGCGGGTCGCGGGCTCCGACGCGCCCTCGCTCATGGTCGCCGCGTGGCCCGACCCGGCCGCACTCGCGCGTTTCCGCGACGAGGCCGCAGAGCGCTCGGTCGGCAAGATGCTCGAGATCGTCGTGGCCGTGCGCACCGTGCGCGCCCGCTACCGCATCCCGCCCAAGCAGGGCATCTCCGTCATCATCAAGACGCAGGCTGCCACCGACGACCAGCTGCTCTCGGCCGAGTTCGGCTACCTGCACGCCCTTGCCGGCATCGACTCGTTTGCCGCAGGCACCGACGCTGCCAAGCCCGCGCATGCGGTCACCGTGGTGGCCGCCGGTATGGAGGTCTACGTGCCGCTCGAGGGTGTGGTGGATCTCGATGCTGAGCGCACTCGGGTCGCCAAGGAGCTCGCGTCTGTGGCAGAAGACCTCGCCAAGATCGAGCGCAAGCTCGCCAACGAGGGCTTCCTTGCCAAGGCGGCTGCCGAGGTCATCGCTAAGGAGCGCGCCAAAGAGGTCGAACTCGCCGATACCGTCGCCGCCCTGCGCACGCAGCTCGACGAGCTCGAGGCTTAAAGGCAGGGCCGGCGAATGGCCGCCTCCACGCCTTTCGGGTACGTCGACGCCGTGCGGGCGCTTCGCAGGGCGCTCACCTTCGGCATCAACCCCTCGCTCGAGCCCATTCGTGCGATGGCTGCCGAGCTCGGCCGACCGCAGGACGCGTTCGCCTCGGTGCAGGTGACCGGCACCAACGGCAAGTCGTCGGTCACGCGCCTCATTGCGGCCCTCTTCGAGGCGCACAACGTGTGCGCGGGCGCGTACACGAGCCCCGAGCTGCACTCCTACACCGAGCGGATCGCATGCGGGGGTGTGCCCGTCTCCGAAGTGATGTTCACGGCCGCGGTTGGCGAGGCGCTCGACGCGGCAACGCGCGCCGGGGTCACGCCGACCGAGTTCGAGATAGTGACCGCCGCGTGTCTCTGGGCATTTCGTGAGTGCGGCGTGGAGGCGGCGGTGCTCGAGGTGGGGATGGGTGGCCGCTGGGATGCCACGAGCGTGGTGGAGCCAACGGTGGCGGTCATCACCGGTGTCGGGCTCGATCACACCGCGCACCTCGGCGAGACCCGCGAGGCCATCGCCGCTGACAAGGCGCACATCATCCGCGAGCACTCGGTAGCCGTGCTCGGGCCGGGGACGGTCGGCGTGGAGGTGGCCTTCCACGAACGGGTGAGCGCGATCGGCACGACCGCGCTCGTGCGTGCGGTACGACCCGCCGGCGCAGTGAGCCCCGTGGCCGAGGCCGACACCGTGCGCTACACGGTCACCACCACCCCTGAGGCACCCGACGGCGCCACCCGCGTCGACGTCGCCGGCATCTTCGCGGCCTACACCGGCGTCGAAGTCCGCGCGCCAGCCTACCAGGCCGCCAACGTCGCTACCGCGATTGCGGCTGCTGAGGCGTTCCTCGAACGCGCGCTCGACGCGCACACCGTGCGCAGGGCGGTTGCCACGATCACCTTCCCGGGGCGCTTCCAGGTGCTGGGCCGCGACCCGTGGCTCGTGGTCGACGCCGCGCACAACCCCGAGGGGGCCACGGTGCTCGCGCGCGCCATCGCCGCCGCGTGGCCCGACCCCGTCCGGCGCCCGACGATCGTGCTCGGCGTGCTTGCCGACAAGGACGCCATCGGCATCGTCGCCGCGCTCGCGCCGGTCGCCATGCGCTTCGTGTGCGTCGCGCCTGAATCATCCCGCGCGCTTCCGGCCGCCGATCTCGCTGCCGTGGTCGAGCGCGTCACCGGCACGCGGCCCGAAGTTGCGGAGAGCGTCGCGGCAGGTGTCGAGGCCGCGCTCGCGGGCAGCCAGGCCGGCGCGGTCGTGACCGGGAGCATCCGCACAGTCGCCGCGGCGACGGCGGTCGCGGGTCGGTGAGGGGGTGTGATTGGAGTCACTGACGCCCATGTTGCCTATGGTAACCTGGGCACGGCTTGTCTCTGTGATGCCGCGCGCAAGAGCGCGTAGCCGCGGAGACTGGGGCGAGGGGCCCGTATCGAGGGGTGTGGAGATAGGGGGGGAGTCCATGATTCGTCGATGTGCCGAAGCGGCGATTCGTTGCTGCCTTTCCGTACTGCTTGTGCTCCAGATTGCCGTTCCGTCTCGCGCTATGCCGTCGAGCGTTGAACGGCCCACGCCGTCACCTGCGGAGCACCAACTGGATGGTGCTGCCAATGAGGCCTTGAGTGCGCTAGGCGCGTTGGCTGGTGGCCTGTTCACGCCGTCAGTCGCGCACGCGGCCGATAGGCCTGGTCCTGATGACGCTGAGTACACTGCTGAAGCCATCGCGGTCCCGGATCGGCTGGCGACCGCGGTCCATCGCTCGCCAAACACACGGGCTGGATTCTTGGAGAGGGCTGTCATCGCCGCACTCGCGGTCATGCCGCCATTGGCGCTCGCGCGGGTTGCGGCGAGAGCCGAGCGCTTCCTGGCGGCCATGCGTGACGAGACTGTGCCAAGCCTCGTCTTGTCGAGTTCAATGACCTTGCAGGGCGAGGCGTTCGCAGTGCAAACGGCCTCGGAGACACTGCCGAGTCAACAGGTGTCTGGGACGATCAGCTCGGATACCACATGGACTGCGGACACGGTGTGGGTGGTATCCGGCAACGTGACCGTGGCTTCTGGGGCGCACCTGACCCTCGAGCCCGGCACGGTCGTCAAGTTCGCCGGTGCGTCCTCGCGCCTGACCGTCGACGGTACGCTTACCGCCGTCGGCACGCCGGCCGAGCGCATCACCTTCACCTCGATCAGGGACGACACGGCCGGCGGGGACACGAACGGCGACGGGGATGCCACCCAGCCGGCGAAGGGCGACTGGGACAAGGTCCGCTTCGGCCCCGGCGCGTCGGCGAGCCGCCTCGAGCACGCCGAGGTCCGCTACGGCGGCGCGTCCTCCGGGTACAACACGCCCTACGCCTCGGTCGTCGTCGACGGCTCCTCGCCCGCCATCCGCCACGCGACCGTCACGGCCGGCCACACGACCGGCGTCTACGTGATCGGCGCCGGCGCCGCCCCCTCGATCCGCGACAGCGTCGTGTCGGGCCACTCGACCGGCGTCTACTACTCGGGCGCGGCGGGCGAGCTGCGCGACTGCGTCGTCGAGGGCAACTCGACGGGCGTCAACGCCTCAGGAGGCTCTCCCGCCCTCATCGGCAACGTGCTGTCGGGCAACACCTTGTGGCCGCTGGTCCTGGATCCGAACACCGCGCCCGCGATGTCTGGCAACACCGGCACGGGCAACGGGACGGACGGCATCCGCCTCAGCGGCACCCGCTCGTCGGCCACGCCCTACACGCTCGTCAGGCAGCCGCTGCCCTACGTCGTCTCGGGCATCTACACAGTCGGGGCCTCGGCGACCCTCACCCTCGAGCCCGGCACGGTCGTCAAGTTCGCCGGTGCGTCCTCGCGCCTGACCGTCGACGGTACGCTTACCGCCGTCGGCACGCCGGCCGAGCGCATCACCTTCACCTCGATCAGGGACGACACGGCCGGCGGGGACACGAACGGCGACGGGGATGCCACCCAGCCGGCGAAGGGCGACTGGGACAAGGTCCGCTTCGGCCCCGGCGCGTCGGCGAGCCGCCTCGAGCACGCCGAGGTCCGCTACGGCGGCGCGTCCTCCGGGTACAACACGCCCTACGCCTCGGTCGTCGTCGACGGCTCCTCGCCCGCCATCCGCCACGCGACCGTCACGGCCGGCCACACGACCGGCGTCTACGTGATCGGCGCCGGCGCCGCCCCCTCGATCCGCGACAGCGTCGTGTCGGGCCACTCGACCGGCGTCTACTACTCGGGCGCGGCGGGCGAGCTGCGCGACTGCGTCGTCGAGGGCAACTCGACGGGCGTCAACGCGAGCTCGGCGACGCCGGCGATCACCCGCAGCACCATCCGCTCGAACTCCTACCGCGGAGTCGACATCGCGGGCACGGCAGTCCCAACCCTCAACTACTGCAACCTCTACGGCAACCCTAACGGCAACGTGCGCAACAACGCGAGCGTGATTGCGGATGTGCGCCGCAACTACTGGGGGACCCACGCGGGCCCGTCCGTGTCAGATAGACTCAACACGGTCTACGACCCCTGGTCGACCGTCTCGGTCAAGGACGGCAAGACCGCTGCCGCGTATGGGTCGAACTCACCCTCACCGGCTGGCGGGGACCCGGTCAACACCGCGACCGGCAACTACTTCTTGCACACGACCGACATCGCCGTGCCCGGTCTCGGCCCCGATCTCGCGCTCGCCCGCGACTACAGCTCACAGGACGCTGCGACCAACAACGGCCCATTCGGCCGAGGATGGTCGCACAGCTTCGGCATCTCGCTTCGCTTCGACCCCGACGACGAGGTGACCGTCGTGTACGGCGACGGTCGCCGCATGACCTTCGAACCGCTCGTCGGCGGCGCGTACGCATCGCCCGACGGGATCCTCGAGGAGCTGCGCCAGACCGCCGGCGGCTACGAGCTTGCCCACACCGACCTGTCCGTGCTCTCGTTCAACGAGAACGGCCGCCCTGTCTCCCACGCCGACCGCCACGGCAACGCGCTCTCGTTCCACTACACCGGCGATCTGCTCACTTCGATCACCGCCCCCGGCGGCCGCGAGCTCGTCTTCGAGTACGCCTCGAACCGCATCGTGCGCCTGAGCGACCAGGCCGGGCGCGAGGTCACCTACGCCTACAGCGCCGCTGGCGACCTCGTCGAGGTGACCGACCTGCGCGGCGGGACGACCGCCTACACCTACGATGCGGGCGGCCAGATGACCGCGATCCACACGCCCGGATCCGGGCAGACTCCTTGGCTGCAGAACACCTATGATGCCGAGGGTCGTGTCACAGACCAGCTCGACGTCTTCGGCAGCGAGTTCGCCTACGACTACGATGCCGAGGGGCGTGTGACCACGCTCAACAACTACCGAGGACTCACCGAGACCCACGCCTTCGACAGCCTCTTCCGCGCGACAGACATGACCGACGGCGGCGGCAACACCACCGCGCGCACCTACAACGACCGGGGCCTGATCGCCTCGCTCACCGATGCCCGCAACCACACCACGCTCTTCGTCTACGACACCGCCGGCAACCGCACGCGCATGACCGACCCGCTCGGACATGAGCGCCGCGCCGCCTACGACGCCGAGACCAACGACATCCTCTGGTCCGAAGACGAGGCCGGCACGCGCACCACCTACACCTACGATGAGGCCAAGCGCTTCTTAGAGCGCATCGCGACCCCGCTTAGCGCGATCGACTTCGAGCACTACGAGACCGGCCTCGTGAAGTCGACCACCCTCGCCGGCTA
>JACUUN010000165.1 GCA_014859265.1 Coriobacteriia bacterium | reverse complement strand
CTAGTTGGCCGCTGGCGGAGTCCAGTCGGGCATTTCACGCTTCATGAACTCATCGAACAATGGCACAGTGAAAGCAGTATCCCCATGCGAAGGACTCCATATCATGCCCTTCTTGATTAGCCCGCTGCGCAGAGGACCAAGACTCTCCACCTTTCTGTTCATTAGCCCAGCAATCGCGCCTGAACGATGCGCCCCCGGACCAAGTTCTGCCATAGCGCGAAGATAGTCTTGTTCACGAGGCGTGAGTCTGTCGAATCGGACTCGGAAGAAGCTCTTGTCCAGCGCCTCCGTTGCATCCCGGTTAGCTTGCTCCACGTCACGCAGGTCAATAGGGGGAGCATCGGCCACCCGCCACACGTGCTTGCCCCATTCCTGCAGGAAGTACGGATACCCGCGCGTTACCAATACGATCTCTGCAAGGGCCTCGTCCTCGATGTCGGCGCCCTCGTCTCGCAGGGGCCGCTGAATCGCTTCTCTTGCAGCCGCGTCAGATAGTGGACCCACTGGTGGGTAGTCGAACAGCCGTTCCGCATAGGACTTCGCATCGCCGGCAAGACCTGCAACCTGAGGGAGTCCCGCTCCAAACAACACGACCGGCAGTCCGTTTTGCGAGATCATGTGGAATGCCACAATCAGTGCCCGCAGATCTTCCTCGGTCAGATACTGGATCTCGTCGATCATAATGGCGGCGCAACCATTGGCCGCCCGTGCTGCCTTTCCAAGCGAAACCAGTAGCGCCGGGAGGTCAACCTCCAAGTTCCCGCTATCCGCCACCGAAGACTCGCTGACTTCCACCTGGATCTCCCCAATGGAGACCTTGAATGCGCTTGCGAACCCACGAAGAGCACCAAGCGCTTGACCTGCGAGATCCTTGGCCTTCTCAGATCGACTCAGTTGGATCAGCGTGCTCTTGAGTGCCGGAGCTAGGTATCCGGCCAACCGCTGCCCTTCCGGCGCTTCCAGCTTGACTACCAGGCATCCGAGGTCCTCTGCGACCTGCCCGATCTTGTTTAGCAGGACGGTCTTTCCGACGCCCCGAAGCCCAAGCAGCATTTGGCTCTTCTCGGGCCTGCCGTCTCTTATTCGATGCAGCGCGATGTCAGCGGCCTCGACGATGTCGTCCCGACCGACGAGGGCAGGCGGCGGGGCTCCTGCGCCGGGAGCAAACGGGTTCCTGCGCGGTTCCATGACGAGTTGCCCTCCTTCCCGAGTTGAGCCATCTTTCGCCGAATTATCGTTCTATTCGGCACCAAGCAACGCGATTGTAGCCTTCTTATCTCATATTATCAATCTATGCCTGCCCGTCGGTCCCGCATGTGGAGACTCACCCGGCAACGCAGCAACAGCATGGTCACTGGCTCGAATCCGGCTAACCCGCGCATCCACGCAGCCAGCGCGCCGCCTGCAGTAGACTAGAACTGACAGCGCATCGTCGGCGCGCTGCTGGTGATGCACTAAGACGTTAGATGCACAGGAGTCCCGTTGGCGTTTTCGAACCTCGAGTTGAACCTGATCGACTCCACCGTCGGCGACCTGTGTCGGCGATGCTCACCTGCGCACGTCGCTGACCAGCTTCGGACGGTCCACGAGGTGGGGGGCCACGCGGTCACCATCTTCGAGGAGCGTCCGGACTGGGTTGACCCGTCCCTCGGGTGGATGCGCAACCCCGTCGCGCGGTTCCGGTTCTACCGCTCGCGCGGCGAGTGGGTGCTGTACTGGATGCCGTCGGATCTCAAGTGGCACGCCTACGAGCCGGCGAGCGGCCTCACCGACCTTCCCAGTCTCACCGCAGTCGTCGAGCGAGACGCTCTGTGCGCCTTCTTCGGATGACGGCCCAACACGACATGGACCTTCCCGCCGGCACTGATCCTGCAGTCGCAGCACAGCTCGCGGACGCCTTCCATTGCAGCGGATATGTCCGGCGTCAGAACCCCGAGCGCGTCTCTGAAGACGGATCGGGACGCTACAAGAAGGGCGACGAGATCCGTCTCGTGGTCCGCGACGAGGCGGAGCTGGAGCGCGCGCGTGCCCTTCTCGTCAAAGCCGGCTTCAAGCCCGGCAAGCCCTACCGGCAGGGCCGCAAGTGGCGGCAGCCGGTCTACGGGCGCAAGCAGGTAGCACAGTTCTTGGAGATGGTCGAAGCCGTGCAGCCTGGCATCTAACCCGC
>JACUUN010000006.1 GCA_014859265.1 Coriobacteriia bacterium | reverse complement strand
ATCCTCAACAACGAGCCCATGGGCTTCTACACGCCGCGCCTCGTGGCCAACGACGCGCGCCGCCACGGCATCGAGTTGCTGGCGCCGCACGTCAACGACTCGGCCGAGCGCTACGCGGTCGAGCGCGACGGGCGCGCGATCCGCGTGGGACTGCGCGACGTCCACGAGATGACGCGGCGGCTGCTGGCTGCCATCGAGCGCGAGCGGGCCGTGCGGCCCTTCCGCGACCTCGCCGACTTCCTGCGCCGCACGCGCGCCGAGGCCCCGGCCGCCGAGAGCCTCGTGCGCATCGGCGCGCTCGACGGGCTGGGCTTAAGCGAGGCGGGCCGTCCGCCCACGCGCGACGAGATGCTCGCACTCCTCCCCGAACTCAAGGCGGTGCTCGCCCGCGAGGGCGGGACCGGCGACGACGTGCTCGCGCTCGCCCCGGACCCGGTTCGCCCCATCGAGGACCCGTCGCACGAAAGCGGCTGGACGCCGGCGCGCCGCCTCTCGGCCGAGCTCGAGCTCTGCGGACTTTCGCTCACCTGCCATCCGCTCGAACTCGCCGAGGCCGACCTGCGCTCGCGCGGAGTGACCTTCGCGCGCGACCTGTCCGCGCTGCCCGACCGCGCCCGCGTGCGCGTCTGCGGCGTTCGCGAGCGTGTCCAGACGCCGCGCACCCGCTCCGGCCGGCGCACGTGTTTCCTCACGCTCGAGGATGCGACCGGCCTGCTCGACATCGTCGTCTTCGAGGACGCACTCGAGCGGGCAGGGGAGACCATCGTCAAACACCGCTGCTACCTCGTAGAAGGCACGCTGCAGAACAACCCCGAGCGCGGCCTTGCCATAGTCGCCGAGACGGTCGCGCCCTACACGGTGCGCACGGCATCCGGGAGCCGCGTGCGCCTGCGGCGCGGCGTGCCGAGCGGCCCGATGGGGCCCTCACTCGGCGGCGCGGGCGCGCCGGAGGAGGAGTAGGGGGTGCGACCGTTCGACTCCTGGAGGTTCTCGGCGAGACCTCGGGCTGACGGAATCGTGCAGCCCGCAGTTCGGTGTGATCGCAGCAAGCTCCTGTTAAGGCCGCGGCGGTAGCCTGCGCCACAGTCAGTCGCGCGGCTCGGGAGTCAGCCGGGAGGATTCGAGAACCGTGGTAGACAAATGTCAAGTTATTTGTTTACATAGTCGATACGGAGGGCATGAGCTGATCGGGCCGGTCTCGTGAGGGCACACAAGGCCGGGGAGCGGACGTGGATGCTGGAATCCGACACGGGCCAGTGCCAGCCCCTCAAGTACCTCAAGAAGAACCGCGAGACGGCGCCGACGATGCTCGCGCGCATCAGGGATGTCGATCGCAACGGGCCGCCACCTAACCAGGAGCTGTTTCGGTGGCTGGATGCCCACAAGCCCGAGCGAGGCTTCGTCATCGCCCGCATTGAAGACAAGACCGAAAGCGGCCAGCAGTTCAATCAGATCATGAACAGCGTAAAAATGCTCATCGACCGTTTCGTGGAGGGAGGCGAGCCCTATGAGTGACCTGCTCAACGAGCTGGAGCAGCTTCTGCCAGATGCTCAGAGCCGGGCCGAGTATAGGCACGAGCTCGCTATCAGCACGTTCACCAATGCGGTTTCTCGGCGGATGGCAGACGAGGGCGTGTCGCAGGCGGAACTGGCTCGCAGGCTCGGGGTTTCTCGCGCCCGCGTGTCCCAGCTTCTCCAGCACACATCCAGCCCGACGCTGCGCACGATGGTCGAAGTCGCCTCGGCACTTGGCTGCGAAGTCGTCCCCGTGGTCGCCCCGTGCGGCCAGGGCCCCGGGCCGGCATCCGGAGCCGGAGGACGCCGAAGTCGCGGTCGGTGCGGAGTAGCGCCCCCGCCCAGGGGCTGAGATGTCAGACCCGGACGCTACGATGCCCGTGACTGCATCGAGGGGCTTGACGGGCGTGTTAACTTGAGAGTGAACGTCGGGGACAAGATTGCGTGCGGCGAGGGGGCGTGGACATGAGTCCGAGTCCCCCGAGGATGCGCGCGAAGTCAGCGTTCGGCCACTCACGGATCTGGTGGCTCTTGAACGACCGCGGGAACTGTCAGCCGGCCGCCGTCCTCGCCGACACGAGGGAGAGGGACAGAGTCACGTACGAGAGAATGCTCGCCATTCTCGATCACACGGATCAGAGCGGACCGCCAGCCAACCGGAGCCAGTTCAACCCTCTAGGCGGCGGGTTGGTCGAGTTCAAGGTGAGCAAACCGGGCACACTGCGCCTCTATGCCACCCAGCTGGGTTCGGGATGGGTGATCGTGTACGGTGGCGGGAAGGGCACTCAGTCGAGAGACATCGCGACTGCAAGGAAGCGGCTGAAGGCACTGAAGGACAGGGGGTGCGACCATGGATGACCGACTCGATTTCCTCACAGGAGTTGCCGACGAGGACCGCAGGGGTATCGAGTATCGCCTGCAGATGCTCGTTCTAGCAATCAGCGATCGTGTCCACGAACGCCTTCGCCAGATGGGCATCCCTCGGGCAGAGCTGGCGCGCCGGATGGGCGTGTCTCGTCCGATGGTCACCAAGCTGCTTGCCGGGGACAGCAACTTCCAACTGCGAACGTTGCTGCGCATGGCGGACGCCCTGGACATGGACCTGGTGGTGGGCCTCGTGCCTGAGGGCTTCAGACTCCCGAGGTTCTACGTCTCGCGTGAACCGGAGACCTTCGAAGCATACGAGAAGACCGGTGTCTCCGAGGGGGACACTCCCGTGCCGTCCGAGGTGGGCAAACGATTGATCGAACTCGATCTGGAAGTGCGGGATCCTTCCACATACACGGTTCAGAGCTTCACGAGGGCGGCCTCATGAGCGCCGGCATCTATTCCGATCTTCGGCTGCGCAGCTACGTCGTCACGCACCTTCAGATGCAGGTCGACCCCGCTCGGGAGCTCATCACGGATGAGGGATCCCTCTCGCTTGCCTTCGACGTGCGCCGCAAGCCTGACAGCAGTGACGACTACCTGTTGGAGCTGACCGTCTCGGTGAACTCGGACGAGGCAGACTACGAGACTCGGGGTTTCCGGTTCGCCTGTACGGTTGCGGGGTTCTTCGAGGTCGGCGACGTGAAGGAGACATACCCCGAGTCGTGGGAGACGCATCTCCTCAGCAATGGTCTGTCGATCCTCTTTGGAATCGCGCGAGTGAAGATCGATGAGCTGTCGGCTGCCGCGCCGATGGGGCGATTCGTCCTCCCGTGTGTGAACATGCAGGAATACCTCAAGGCCCGCGGGGAAACCACGGCAGCGCCGCGTAGCTGATTGCAGCTCTCAGTGCGGTGGGCAGTGGATGAGGAGGTGCGCACCATGCGATCGTTCCAGGTCGTTGTCGAGCGTGATGCGGAGACGGGCATCCTCGTCGGACGTGTCCCCGGCTGGCCGGGGGCACACTCACAGGGCGCTGATGACGACGAGCTTCAAGAGAACCTCCGCGAAGTCATCGAGATGCTGCTCGAGGATGGCGAGCCCCAGCTTGAGTCTGAGTTCATTGATGTGCGGACGATCTCGGTGGCGTAGCGGTGGGACATGCGCCGCAGGCGCACGCGGCGCGGCGTGCCGAGCGGCCCGATGGGGCCCTCACTCGGCGGCGCGGGGGCGCCGGAGGAGGAGTAGGGGCGGGCGGAGGGACCCGCGGCCTGATCCGTCACTGCACCGGGTCTGCCGGGTCACCCTCGACGATGACAGTGATCGAGCGCGCCTCAACCTCGGGTCCCGCCATCCGTATCGACGCGCCCCCGACCAACGTTCCCACAACCTCCACGTAGCGTCCCCGGTATCCGGCGAGATCGACGCCCATATCCTCGGCGTTCGATATCACGACGACGACCAGGCTCTCGGCCGATTCCGTGTCCGCGACACCCACCAGCGCCCAGAACCCGCCTTCGAGCGCGACGCGGTCCAAGATGCCGACCGCGCGCACCTGTCCTCCGGGAGCATCGTAGATGCCGGGAGGGTCGACGATCACCGGCGGGGCCGGGTTGCGGGGAAGCTCTTGCACGTTATCGGCGCAACCGGAGAGCAGGGTGATTGCAGCAAGAGAGAGCATGAGTGCCAGCCCGAAATGCGACTTCCGACGCCTCACGTCTGTTCACCCTCCTCTAGACCACCGGGCGACTGGGCAGGGGTGCCGGTATCACGAGCGGGACTGCTGCCGTGCATGAGGGCCCCGGAGCCGAACCGCCTGTGTACTTCGTCGATACTCTCGGCAAGACGGTCAAGCGTCGGCTCAGAGGGCGGGGTCTCGTCGAGCAGGGCCATCTGTACCGCTCGGTCTTCGAATCCGCTGATCCCGACTCCGAGCAGTCGGATGCCTACGCCGGGGGACCAGACATCGTCGAGCAGGTCCAGTGCGGTCTCGACGATCCGATCGCGAGCATCGGTGGCGGCCGGCAGCGTACGCCTTACGGTACGGGTCGAGAAATCACCGTAGCGCACTTTGAGCGTGACAGTCCTACCGGACAGCCCTTTGGAACGCAGACGGCCTGCCACCTTGCCCGCCAGCGCCATAATGGTCGAGCGGACGTCGGAGGCTGTATGTGCGTCCTCGGCGAAGGTGCGCTCGTTTGAGACCGACTTCACGGGCGGGTTCTGGCGCACCAGGCGGGAGTCGAATCCCCGGGCCCGTGCAACGAGGTCAGGGCCCCACGATCCCATGACATCTCTCGCGGTCGCGTCGTCAAGTGCGGCAAGGCTTCCCATTGTAGAGACGCCGAGTCGTTCGAGGCGCGCGGCTGCGACCGAACCGATGCCAGGCATCAGCCCTATCGGAAGCGGGGCGAGGAACGCGCCTTCACTTCCGGGCGGCACCACTGTCAGGCCGTGCGGCTTATCACGGTCAGATGCGATTTTCGCGACCGTCTTGTTCGTCGCAACCCCGATCGAGCACGATACGCCGAGCCGGTCTACTTCGTCCTGGATCCTGCGTGCGACTGCGACGGGTTCCTCGCCCGAATAGGCGCCGGGAGTCACATCGAGGTATGCCTCATCGACTGATGTGGGCTGGACGTGCGGTGTGACCGAGCCGAAAATCTCCCGGACCGCCAGCGAAACCTCACGGTAGCGTCCGCCCCGGGGTCGTGCCCAGATCGCATCGGGGCAGAGCGCGGCAGCGCGAGCGGAGGGCATCGCCGACCGGATCCCGAAGCGACGCGCCTCGTAAGAGGCCGCCGAGACGACTCCGCGTCGCGCGGGATCTCCGCCGACGATCACCGGCTTGCCGCGCCACTCGGGGTGATCGAGCTGCTCGACTGCTGCAAAAAACGCATCCATATCGACGTGGAGCACGGCCCTGCCATGCCAGGTGGTACCGGATGTCGGATGATGATCGCCCATGACCCCTCAAGTGTACCCGTGTGCTCCGGGTTGAGGCGACGTCGGCTAGAATCTGACGGGTATTCCGTCGAGAGGAGTGCGGTGTTCATCGGTGCACACGTGTCTGTTGCCAAGGGATTCCCGTCGGCGGTGTCGTATGCGAAATCGGTCGGCTGCGAGTCGATGCAGGTCTTCGCGAAGAGCCCCCGCAGATGGGAGGGTCCTCCGACCGATTCGGACGCGGGCCGCCGGTTCGCAGAGGAGCGGGAGACAGCAGGAATCAGGTCGGCCTTCACCCACACCGCCTACCTCATCAACCTTGCGTCTGCAGAAGATGCGCTATGGAAGCGTTCGATCGCCGCTCTCGCCGATGAGATCACGAGGGGCAGACTTCTCGGGGTGAACGGTGTGGCAACGCACCTCGGTACCCACCCGTCGGGCGAGTCGGAAGCATCTGCCGACAGGATTGCCGAGGGCGTCCAACGCGCATTCGAGCAGGCCGGTGGTGGCGAGACGTCCGATACGAGGCTCCTGCTGGAGAACACGGCCGGTGGTGGTAGGACGTACGGTCGCACGATAGCGGCGATCGGCGCCATCCTCGAGCGCTGTGCCGCACTGCGCCCACTCCTCGGCATATGCCTGGACACGTGTCACGCCCATGCCGCCGGCATCGACCTCGGACACGACGTCGCGTGGGGAATCCTTCTGAGCGAAGTCGAACGCGCATGCGGACCCCAGGCGATACGCCTCATACACGCGAACGACTGCATGTTCGAGCGAGGGTTTCACCGTGACCGCCATGCCTGGATCGGCGACGGAACGATGGGCAGTGTAGCATTCGAGGCCATGCTGCATCGACCGGAGCTTCGTGGGGTGTCCGTCGTCATCGAGATGCCCGGCGAGGTGCCGGTGAAAGATGCGGAGAACATCCGCAGATTGAAAGTGCTGAGGGGCGACGTTCTGTGACCTGTGTCACCGAGTCTCCAGCTCGTAGTGTCGAACTTCTCTCAGAGCGGGTGTTCGGTTGCCGCATGCGGCCGTGGAGCCTAGCATAGGGTGGCAAGGAAGCCCTCCTCATACGACAACCATGCGAGGTGCACGCGATGGGTTTCTTTCTGCTTCGCCGTGACGGAGACGCCGTCGCGCTGATAGCTTCGACCGTCTTCGGCACGCGTCAGGAGGCCCTTGCCGAGGTTTCGCGCATGTCAGCGGCGGGAGCACCGGATGCGGATGAGATCTTCGTAATCGATCTCGACGCCGCTACACCCGTTCTAATCGTGGCTCCCTCTCCATCGCTCGCTGTTGAAGGTCTTCCGGTGGAGGAGGCTCCCTCGGCCCCCGACGAGCCGGAAGAAGACTCTGCTCCGGGTGAGGGTGTCGCGACCAGCAGCGAGGCCGCTGTGGTAGTTGAGGTCGAAGAGCCCATCGCAGAAGCGATTCTCGCGGACGTGGGGCCTGCTGAGGAGCAGAAGCCGGAGACAGAAGCAGCACTGGAAGAAGAAGTCGCGGAACCGGACGTTGTTGCCGAGACCGAACCGGTGATGGCTGCTCCCGAGCCGGAGTTAGAACCTGAAGAGCCGGTCGAGGCCGAGGACCTCGAGAGCATACCCGTCTCCGGGCCTGCGCCCCCGCCAGAGTCTGTCGTGCAAAGCTGGCCGTGGGACACGACTCCCGAACCCCCGGAGCCGGTAGTCGCTATCCCTGAGGCCCCGCTCGATGAGGACGATCAGCTCCCCGAAGAAGTGTCCGGCCTCCTTGCGGATCTCGAGGAGATCCTCCCGGCCGCGAAGGTAGCGGATGCCGTCGTCGCCGAGGTAGCGGTATCGGAATCTGAAGATGCCGCTGAAGAATCAGCTTCCGTAGAACCACCGAAGGCCTACGAGGCGGGAGCATCGGACATAACTACGCTGACCTGCGACGACTGCATCTATCTCAACACGTGCCCCAAGAAAGGGGAGAGCGACCCCTCCAGTTGCGGCTCGTTTCAGTGGAGATCGGTATAAGTTCTGGCGAATGCATGAGCACTGACGGGGACGGCTGGAGCGGCCGTCCCCGGTTTGATGCAGGCGGAGTGGGCCTGTAAGCCGGATTCTGTCGAGAACGGTCATTTATCTGGGACCACGGTCGCCCATGGCCTCTCGCGGGCTAACCCAAGCGTCGGTCGGGCCGACCTTGATCGCTTCTATTTACCCTTGCTCCAGGTGGGGTTTGCCAAGCCGCTACGTTGCCGTAACGCTGGTGCGCTCTTACCGCACCGTTTCAGCTTTTCCTCCGCTTGGGGCGGAGGAGTCTTCTTTTCTGTGGCACTTTCCGTCGGGTCGCCCCGCCCTGCCGTTAGCAGGCACCCTGCCCTGTGGAGTCCGGACTTTCCTCACGAACCGAAACGGTCCGCGCGACCATCCAGCCCACTCCGATACTCATTCTAGCAGGTGGCGGGCCAGGTGCGGTAGAAGACGGCGACGTTCCGGTTCAGGTGGTGCCGTGTCGTCCCTGCGCTTGCAGCTTCGCCCAGGCGTCCCTGAGTGTGAGCGTCCGGTTGAACACGGGCGCACTGGGCGCTGAATCGACATCGGGACAGAAGTAGCCGAGCCGTTCGAACTGCACGGTCTGGCCGACAGGGAGGCCGGCAAGCGATGGTTCGACGAAGCAGTTCCGAAGCACGGTCTCCGAGTCGGGGTTCAGGTCCTCGAACAGGTCACGTCCATCAGCCCCGGGATACGGGTTCCGGAACAGATGGTCGTAGAGCCGTACTTCAGCGGGCACGGCGTGGGCGGTTGATACCCAATGGAGGGTCGCTTTGGGCCGACGGCCGTCGGGGGCGCTCCCACCGCGCGTGGACGGGTCGTATGTGCACCGCAACTCGGTGACGTTGCCGTCGACATCCTTCACGACCTCGTTGCAGGTCACGAAGTACGCCGACCGCAGGCGCACCTCGCGGCCCGGAGCGAGGCGGAAGAACTTCTTCGGCGGGTCCTCCATGAAGTCCTCGCGCTCGATCCACAGCTCTCGCGTGAACGGAACGTGGCGGCTCCCTGCGGAAGGGTCCTCCGGGTTGTTGGTGGCCTCGATCTCCTCGACCGCATCCTGGGGATAGTTCTCGATGACGACCTTGAGGGGGTTGAGGACCGCGAAGCGGCGGAGTGCGGTGCGGTTGAGCACGTCACGCACCGCGTGATGAAGCATCTCGACCTCGACCACGCTGTCTGCCCTGGCCACACCGATCATCGCGGCGAAGTCGCGGATCCCCTCGGCAGGAAAGCCCCGGCGACGCAGGCCCGAGAGGGTCGGCATCCGTGGGTCGTCCCATCCGCGCACGTGACGCTCGTTCACGAGACGGAGGAGCACTCGCTTGGACAGCACGGTGTGAGTGAGGTTGAGACGCGCAAACTCGTACTGGCGCGGGCGCGAGGGTACCGGCAGGTTCTCGATGAACCAGTCGTAGAGCGGCCGGTGGTCCTGGAACTCCAGGGTACAGATAGAGTGTGTGATGCCCTCGATGGCGTCGGACTGCCCGTGGGCGAAGTCGTACGTCGGGTAGATGCACCACGCGTCTCCCGTCCGCGGATGCTCCGCGTGGACGATGCGGTACAGGACGGGGTCGCGCAGGTTGATGTTGGGCGAGGCCATGTCGATTCGCGCGCGCAGCACGCGCGCGCCGTCTCCGAACTCGCCCGCGCGCATGCGGGCGAGCAGGTCGAGGTTCTCCTCGGCCGGGCGGCTTCGCCACGGGCTCTCCCGGCCAGGCTCGGTGAGTGTGCCGCGATGCTCGCGGGTCTCGTCTGCCGATAAGTCGTCGACGTAGGCTCTCCCGGTCTTGATGAGGTGGATAGCCCACTCGTAGAGCTGTTCGAAATAGTCCGAAGCGAAGTAGAGGTGTTCGCCCCAGTCGAAGCCCAACCAGTGGACGTCGGCCTCGATGGAGTCGATGTACTCCTGCTCTTCCTTGATTGGATTGGTGTCATCGAATCGCAGGTGGCAACGGCCGGCGAACTCCTCGGCGATGCCGAAGTTAAGACAGATCGACTTCGCATGTCCGATGTGGAGGTAGCCGTTGGGCTCGGGGGGGAAGCGGGTGACCACCGACTGATGGAGGCCACTGCGCAGATCGGCGGCGACTATCTCGCGAAGGAAGTCGCTGCGCTCGGACGAGGGTGCGGGATTGGTGTCCATGAGAGCAGAGGATAGCACACAGAGCAGCAGGAAGCCCCCCGCAGCTCGCAGGGGGCTTCCGTTGTCTCCTGGTAGCCCGTACGGGATTCGAACCCGTGATTTCCGCCTTGAGAGGGCGGCGTCCTCACCGCTAGACCAACGGGCCGTTCTGGCTGGGGTGCTAGGGCTCGAACCTAGACTCTTCGGAACCAGAATCCGACGTGTTGCCAGTTACACCACACCCCATTACGCACCTACGATGCCAGGGCGCGGGTAGAAATACTACGGCGGGTTCGCCGAGGCTGTCAACCCGCACGACACTGTCGCGACACGTCCCGGTTCAGTCAGCAAGCGAGCTTGAAGCAGCCCGAATCCGATCGAGTGAGCGCTCCTTGCCGAGGAGCGAGAGCGATTCGAACAGCGGAAGGCTCACGGTCGAGCCGGTCACGGCGACCCGGACGGCTTGGAACACGAGTCTGGTCTTGATTCCGGTGGTCTCAGGGACAGAGCGGAGCGCCTCCTCGATGGCAGGGGGGGAGAAGTCGCCGAGCGCACCGAGCGCTTCGGCCGTGGCGTCGAGTGCCGCCAGCGCGCCCTCCTTCTCGAGGATCTTGGCGCGTGCGTCTTCCTCGATGGTCACCGTGTCGGTGAAGAGGAAAGCCACCATCGGCACGATCTCGTCGAGGCGCTTGACGCGGTCGGAGAGGAGGGGTGCAAGCTCGAGCAGCCATAGCCGTCGCTGCGCCGCGTCCTCCCCGGTCATGAATCCCGCGCCGGTGAGCAAAGGGACCATCCGGTCGACGAACTGGTCGGCCGTCATCTTCCGCAGGTAGACGCCGTTCATCCACTCGAGCTTCTCGGCATCGAAGACGGCGGGGTTCTTCGAGACCCGCTCGAGGGAGAAGCTTGCCGTGAGCGTCTCCGCGTCGATGATGGTCGTCTTGTCATCGAGCGACCAGCCGAGCAGCGCGAGGTAGTTCACGAGCGCTTCGGGGAGGATGCCCAGGTCGCGGTAGTCCTCGACGTTGGCGGCCCCGTGGCGTTTCGAAAGCCGCTTGCCGTCAGGACCCCAGATCATCGAGAGGTGAGCGAAGACCGGGATGGGAGCCCCGAGTGCTTCGTACACGAGTATCTGACGCGGAGTGTTGGAGAGGTGGTCGTCGCCCCGGATGATGTGGGTGATCTCCATCTCGGCGTCGTCCACGACGGTGGCGAAGTTGTACGTGGGGGTCCCATCTGAGCGAACTACGATGAAGTCATCGAGCACGTCAGAAGAGAACGTGCTCTCGCCGCGCACGGCGTCGTCGAAGACAACGTCGCCGCGGTCGGCGCGCACCTTGAGCCGCCACGTGTGCGGCTCCCCGGCGGCGACACGCGCGGCGGTATCCTCGGCGGGGAGTGTGCGGCATGTGCGGGCGTATCCCGCGGAGCCGTCTGCGGCGCGCGCTGCATCACGGGCGGACTGGAGGTCCTCGGCGGAGCAGAAACATGGGTAGACGGCCCCTGCAGCCTTGAGGTGCTCGAGTGCGGCGCTGTACGACGCGTGCCGGCGCGTCTGGAAGTACGGCCCATAGTCGCCGCCCACCTCCGGACCCTCGTCCCACTGGATGCCGAGCCAGCGGAGAGCAGACATTATCGCTGCGGTGTTCTCCTGCGTGGAACGCTCCGGATCGGTGTCGTCGATGCGCAACACGAACGTGCCGCCGTGCCTGCGGGCGAACGCCCAGTTGTATATTGCTGTGCGGGCTCCGCCGATGTGGAGATGACCGGTCGGGCTCGGGGCGAAACGTACGCGGACGCGTTCGGACACGGGATGCACCTCTCGGTCGTGAGACGGGCGAACGTGCCTCATGGTACCCGGTTTGACCGGAGAGGGGATACCGCGGCCGGTCTGCGGGGATGCGAGGAAGGTCGATGCGCGCTGCCTGGATGTCTATGCAATCCAGGCAGCGCGTGGTATCGTGTCCCTGCTCATCAAGAGGCGGCTGCGCGACGGCCGCAGTGGGTGGAGGGACCGAGCCCTGTGAAGCCCCGGCAACCGACGCTGAAACGAGCGCACGGTGCCACATCTCGGCAGGTGTAAGAGCCTGGAAGATGAGGGCATACCGTGCCGCGCCACGGCGTTCCGGTGCGAGCGAAGGCCCTTGTCCGGACAGGCGAGGGTCTTTTTGTTGCGCTGGTGTCGGCGCGGATGTAAGGAGAGCGTATGCCTGAGCGCGAGTACCTGTTCACTTCCGAGTCGGTGACCGAGGGCCATCCTGACAAGATGTGCGACCAGATCTCCGATGCCATCCTCGATGCGATCGTGGCCCGCGAGGCCGAGCTCGCCGAGGAAGGATTCGTGTCGCCGTGCGGCACCAAGGCCGACCCTGAGTACGTCCGCGTTGCGTGTGAGACGCTCGTGACCACGGGTCTTGTCGTGGTTTCCGGTGAGATCCGGACCCATGCATACGTCGACATTCCCGCGGTCGTGCGCGACGTCGTCAAAGATATAGGGTACACGCGGGCCAAGTACGGATTCGACTACGAGACGTGCGGCGTAGTGACAACCATCCACGATCAGAGTGCCGACATCGCTATGGGTGTGGACGAGTCCTTCGAGGTGCAGCACGGCCTGAACGGAGATCCTCTCGATCTGGTCGGCGCCGGCGATCAGGGCATGATGTTCGGTTATGCGTGCACCGAGACCTCACAGCTCATGCCCCTCCCGATCTACCTGGCACATCGACTTGCCGAGCGCCTCACCGCGGTGCGCAAGGCGGCTGTGCTGGATTACCTGCGTCCGGATGGGAAGACCCAGGTCACCGTCCGCTATGTGGACGACAAGCCGGTATCCGTCGAGAAGATCCTCATCTCGACACAGCATGCCGACGGAGTCGACATCGAAGGCCTGCTCAAGCCGGACCTCATCGAGCACGTCATCAAGCCCGTGTTCGACATCGAAGGTCTCGCCTACGACAAGGCGGAGATCTTCGTCAACCCGACCGGCCGCTTCGTCATCGGCGGGCCGATGGGTGATACCGGACTTACGGGTCGCAAGATCATCGTCGATACCTACGGCGGAATGGGCCGTCACGGCGGCGGTGCATTCGCGGGCAAGGACTGCACCAAGGTCGACCGTTCCGCAGCGTATGCTGCACGCTGGGTCGCGAAGAACGTCGTGGCAGCCGGGCTTGCGGAGCGCTGCGAGATCCAGCTCGCGTACGCCATCGGCGTCGCGCACCCGCTCTCGGTCCTCGTCGAGACGTTCGGCACCGAGAAGGTACCGGTCAGTGCGATCGAGTCCGCGATCGACCAGGTCTTCGACCTGCGTCCCAGCGCCATCATCCGCGATCTCGACCTGCGTCGGCCGATCTACCGCAAGACGGCGGCGTACGGCCACTTCGGCCGCTCGGACAAGGACTTCACCTGGGAGCGAACGGACCGCACGTCAGCCCTCGCCGAGGCTGCCAGTCTGAACGACTAGCGTCTCTGTGAATCCTGAGGAAGGTCGCCGGCCTAGGTTGTCGGCGGCCTTCTGTATGCTGTCCTCAGCATCCCGGCATCGATGTGAAGGAATCGGCGTGACCGTCGCCAGCGTGGTCCTCGACATACCCGCCAAGGAGCTCTCCTCGGCATTCGACTACGACGTGCCGGAGGCCCTCGAGCGCGACACCGCGATAGGCTGTGCGGTCCTCGTCGAGTTCGGCCATCGGCGCGCGGTAGGACACGTCGTGGCTCTGTCGATGACCAGTGACGTGAAGGACCGCAAGCCCCTGCTCGCGGTGCTCACGGCTCCGCGCTTCGACGAGACCGCCGCCACACTCGCGGGGTGGATTGCCAATGAGTACGTTGCACCGCTCTCCGATGCGATCAGGCTCCTGTTGCCGCCCGGCAGCGTCCCCGAGATCGTCAGGGAAGACTCCGGATGGAGCCTGAAGCAGCCAGCCGTCAGCGCCGCCGAGGAGCGGGTGGTGGAGCTGGTTCCCGGTCACTCGTTCGTTCCCGGACCTACCGCTCATCGCCAACGGGCCCTTCTCGACGCCCTGGCTGCCGGCCCGGTGACCGTGGGCGAACTCACTGCCGCCCTCGGAGCTGTCTCCCCGGTGGTGAAGAGGCTTAAGGATGCCGGTGCCGTGCGCGTCTCGATTCGTCGGAGGTTCCGCGACCCCGCCGTGCGTGAGCGTCCCGCTCTCCGGCACGAGGTGCTCTCCATCGGTCAGACCGCCGCGCTCGATGCGATAACAGCTGCAGGGGCGGGGGAGTGCATCCTGCTTCACGGAGTGACCGGTTCGGGCAAGACCGAAGTCTACCTTCGCGCCATCGAGGAAGAAATCGCGGCCGGGCGGTCGGCGATCGTACTGGTGCCGGAGATCTCGCTCACCCCGCAGACGGTAGGACGGTTCCGCTCGCGCTTCAGCGAGCGTATCGCCGTGCTGCATAGCCGCCTTTCCGCTGGAGAACGGCTCGATCAGTGGGATCGCGTCGCGAATGGGGAGGCTCTGGTCGCTATCGGGGCGCGGTCCGCCCTCTTCGCACCCGTCCATAACCTCGGCCTGGTGGTCATCGACGAGGAGCACGAAAGCTCGTACAAGCAGTCCTCGGCGCCTCGCTATCTCGCCAGGGATGTCGCCAGGCGACTTGTCAGGGCGAGGGGTGCGAAGCTCGTGCTCGGCAGCGCAACTCCTTCCATGGAGACACTTCATTCGTGCCGGGCGGGCGATACGGCTCGGGTGGTCATGGATGAGCGCGTTGGTGGTGGCATGTTGCCCGTTGTCGAGATCGCTGACATGGGACAGGAGTTCCTCAACGGGAACCGGTCCATATTCTCCCGTCGTCTGGCCGAGGAGCTCCGGGCGGTCGCCGAGAAGAAGGAGAAGGCGGTGCTACTGCTCAACCGCAGAGGATTCGCATCGTTCCTCCTGTGCCGCGAGTGCGGTCATGTCCCCGGGTGCGAGCGGTGTTCGACCTCGCTGACCTTCCACGAGTCGGGATCGCTTCTCGCATGCCACCACTGTGGCGCCCGCTCGACCGCACCGCCCGCCTGTCCGAAGTGCGGCAGCCCGTACCTGCGCCGGTTCGGGGCAGGTACGCAGCGGGTCGCGGCCGAGGTCACCTCGCTCGTACCCGGACTGCCAGTAGTCAGGATGGATGCGGACACGACGTCGGCCAAGGGAGGGCATGAGCATCGTCTGGCGGAGTTCGAGTTGCTCGACTCGGCCGTGCTCGTGGGTACACAGATGGTCGCCAAGGGCCTCGACTACCCGGAGGTGACTCTGGTAGGAGTCGTGAGCGCGGACACGACACTCCACCTGCCTGACGTGAGATCCGGTGAGAGGACATTCCAGCTTCTCGAGCAGGTCGCCGGGCGTGCGGGGAGAGGTGAGCGCCTCGGGCGAGTGATCATCCAGACCTACTGGCCCGAGCATCCCGCCATCACGGCGGTCGCGCAGCACGATCCGGCGCTCTTCTACAGCTCGGAGGACGCAGACCGGGCGGCACTGATGTTCCCGCCGTACGGTCGAATGGCCAACATCATCGTCACTTCGCACTCACTGGTCGACGCGAAGGCTAGGTGCACAGAGGTCGCGGATGCGCTGCACGCTGTCACGCCGCAGGGGTGGGAGGTGCTCGGTCCGGTGCCGGCACCGCTCTCTCGCGTGAAGGATCGCTACCGGTGGCATGTCATCGTGAAGGCCCCCCCAGACACGCCCGTACCCGATCTCGTCCGAAGGGGGCTCGAGAATATCAAGAGGTCGCGTGGTGTGACAGTTGCAGTCGACATCGACCCTCTCGACCTCGCGTGAGAGCGATGAATCACCCTGCCGTCGGGTAGAATGGCGGCAGGAATATTGCTTGCCACTGGCAGCACGCCCAGGACAACACTGGAAGGCGCGACCACACGTATGGAGATACTCGCTCATCCCAACCCCGCGTTGAAGCAGCGAGCCCAGGACGTCGAGCACTTTGGAGACCGGGAACTGAAGTCGCTCGTGACCACCATGGCTCGTGCGATGTACGACGCACCTGGCGTTGGCCTCGCGGCCACACAGGTCGGCGTCTTGAAGCGCGTCATCGTGTACGACATCGATGAGGGGCTCGTTGCTCTCTGTAACCCACGCATCGTCGAGTCCTCCGGCGAAACCGAGTTCTTCGAGGAGGGATGCCTGTCGTTGCCCGGAATCGAGGTGTCCGTGGAGCGTGCACCATCTCTCACGTGTGAAGCCTGCGACATCGACGGGAGTCCGGTCATCATTCAGGCCGAGGGACTGCTTGCGCGGGTTCTTCAACACGAACTAGATCATCTCGATGGCGTCCTGATCATCGATCGCGCGACTCCCGAGGAACGCCGCGCGGCCATACGGCGGTACAACGAGGTCGTGCACACATTCGGCTAGATTGCACCGGGAGGGGTCGCTGATGAGGGCCGTGTTGATGGGTACTCCCGCCTTCGCTCTGCCCTCGTTGCGTGCCCTCGCCGCAGCGCACGAGGTCGTGAAGGTCTACACGCGGCCCGATCGCCCTTCAGGCCGCGGACGCACCCCGGTGCCGCCGCCCGTCAAGAGCGCAGCGCTCGATATGGGACTCTCCGTTCACCAGCCGGCGACGTTGCGCGATCCGGAAGAGCATGACCTTCTTGCTGCTCTCAGGCCCGACGTGGTGTGCGTCGCCGCATATGGGCTGATACTGCCGCCCGAGATCCTCGCCGTTCCCCGTTACGGATGCATAAACGTCCACGCATCCCTGCTCCCGCGCTACCGGGGTGCCGCGCCGGTCCACCGGGCGATCCTCGCCGGCGACGACCTCACCGGGGTGTCGATCATGCTGATGGAGGAAGGTCTCGATACCGGACCGTATGCAAGCCAACAGGAGGTTCCTATCCGGGGCATGTCGGTGGAGGATGCCACCGCTCTTCTTGCCGATGTCGGCGCTGCCGCGCTTATCGAGGTTCTCGGAGAAGTGGAGGCCGGAACCGTTGTCTGGACGCCGCAGGACGATGCGACCGCCACCTATGCGGACAAGGTCACGAAGGATGACCTGGCGCTCCAGCCGGATCTCACGGTGACCGAAGCTCTCCGCCGCATCCGTGCTTCGTCTCCGAGCGCTGCCAGCCGGGCGTGCATCGAAGGCCGCACCGTCACCTTGCTGCGCGGCTCCCCGGTTCTTCCCGGGCCACCTGCTGGTGTGGCGAATGTCAGCCGTGATTCGCTCGTCCTCGGGTTTACCGATGGAGGCGTTTCCGTCGACGAGATTCGCCCGGAGGGCAAGGGATGCATGGATGGTGCCTGCTTCGCCCGGGGCGCGCGTTTCGCCGATGAGGTCACCTGGGGGCCGTGTCCGTGAGCCTGACCCCGTCTCGCGCAGCAGCTCTTAGGGTCGTGCGTGAGGCCCGCACTCGCAGCGGATGGGGACATGAACTCCTCGCCCGGGCGTTAGACGATTCGGGGCTGTCAGACCGCGATGGCGCATTCGCGACCCGGCTCGCGTATGGTGCTCTCGCTTCCGAAGGAACTCTCGACGATGTCCTCGACCGCTATCTCGACCGGCCCTCGCGTGTCCATCCACTCGTCCGTGATGCGCTCAGGGTAGCCGCTTACGAGCTTCTGTTCATGCGCACCCCGGACCGTGTGGCCGTGCACCAGGGCGTGGAAGCTGTACGCTCCATCGAGCGCCGTGCAACAGGGCTGGCCAACGCTGTGCTGCGACGGATCGCCGAGGACGCACAAGCCTTTCCCTTTGGAGATCCGGACACCGACACCGATGCGCTTGCGCGCATGACGTCGCACCCCTCGTGGCTCGTCCGTATTCTCGTGGACGATCTCGGACTTGAGCTAGCCCGAACGATGCTGCAGGCGGATAACGAGCCGGCACCGCTCTTCCTCGCACACAACCCCTTCGTCAGCACGTTCGACGCCCTCATGTCTCTACTCGAGCATGAGGGCGTCGAGCCCGCAGCATGTGAGCCAGAGGGCTGCATTGTAGCAGGCTCACCGCCCGCCGCCGTGAAGAGCACGGCGTTGCGTGACGGGGCGTGCGTTGTCGCGGATGCGGCAGCCCAGTACGTCGCCGCCCTCGCGGCTCCGGGACCGGGCAGACGAGGAGTAGAACTCGCAGCCGGTCGCGGGACCAAGACGTTGCTGATGCAGGCCGCCTCCGTACGAAACGGTGGTCCGGCCGAGGTACTCTCCGCTGACGTGCACGCGTTCAAAGTCGCACTTCTCGAGGAACGATTGGCTGCACTGGGAGTCCCCGAAGTGCAGGGCATCGTGGCGGACACGACCAATCCCGTATCCGTGGAAGCGCTCGGAGGCCCCGCCTCGGCCGATGTCGTACTCGTCGACGCTCCCTGCTCGGGACTCGGCACGTTACGCCGGCATCCCGAGAAACGGTGGAGGCTTGAACCGTCATCGATCGGTGAGCTCGCTGCCCTCGGAGAAGGCATGCTCGAGACGGCTGCGCGCCTTGTCCGGCCCGGCGGTTTCGTGGTGTACTCGACGTGCACTGTTACCGACCGCGAGAACCGCGCGGTCATCGAGGGATTCCTTGCCCGACCGACGGGGAAGGAGTTTAGCATCGTGCCGCTGACGTCTCCGGTGCCTACGGGCTGGGAGCACTTCGTGACACGTGAGGGGTGGTTCCGCTCGATTCCGGAACCCGGCGGACCCGACGGACACTTCGCTGCCGTTCTTGCCAGCGGATAGTTTCCTGTACCGGTGTTGGTCTGACCGAGGAGGATACATGCGCGTGACGAGGATCGTTGAGATGCTCGAGGTCACTGAGGCTGCGGCGTTGGCTGCCGGCCGCTGGATGGGGAGGGGTGACAAACACGCTGCCGACGAAGCGGCGGTCGAGGCGATGCGACTCGCGCTGAATAGCCTCGACATCTCGGGTGAAATCGTCATCGGTGAAGGCGAGCGGGACGAGGCCCCGATGCTCTACATCGGTGAGAAGGTCGGTGCCGGTGGAGAGGAGATCGACATCGCCGTCGATCCACTCGAGGGTACGAACCTCACCGCGTACGGCCAGTCCAACTCCCTCGCCGTGTTGGCATTCGGTCCCAAGGGCACGCTGCTTAACGCCCCGGATACCTACATGATGAAGGTGGCGACCGGCCCGGTGGCGGCTGGGGCGATCCACGTGGATGCGCCGCCGGCGGAGAACGTGAGAGGGGTCGCGAAAGCCCTCGACCGCCCGGTAGGGGACATCGTCGTGTGTATTCTCGACAGGGACAGACACGCGGACCTCATCGCTGAGGTTCGTGAAGCAGGGGCCCGGATTCGGCTGATATCCGACGGCGACGTGTTCGGTGCGGTCGCGACGGCGATCGAGGGTACCGGCATCCACCTGTACCTGGGTATCGGGGCCGCACCCGAAGGCGTTCTCGCCGCTGCCGCGATGCGATGTATCGGTGGACAGTTCATGGGACGCTTCAAGTTCCGCAACGACGAGGAGCGCGCTCGGGCCGAGCGTATGGCGAAGTGTGACATCGACGGCGTACTCGACATGGATTGCCTGGTGGCGACGGACGAGGCGGCGTTCATCGCCACCGGCGTCACCGACGGCGAGATGTTGCGTGGAGTGAAGTATTTCGGGAAGGGCTCTCGGACCCACTCGGTCGCGATGGATGCATCCACCGGGACCGTGCGTTTCATCGAGACGGTTTACAAGACGGGTGCCGAGCCGTTCTGGGTGCGCAAGGACTGACGCCGGAGGCGGACACTACTCCCCGGCCGGGCAGGACGAGCAATCCGAGCCACATGAGGGTGCAGGTGTAGCGGTCGAGGCCGTGTCGGAAGATGAGGAGTCCGGAGATGTACGGCGATAGTCGGTGTTATGGAACCCGCTCCCCTTGAACACCACGCCGACGGGAGTGAATACTCTCCGTGCGTCGGACCCGCAATCGGGGCAGGACTCGCCAGAGGGCTCGCCCGCAGGGCGAGACACCTCGAACACACAGGCACAAGATGTGCAACGGTAGTCGTACCTCGGCATACGTGCAACGCTCCTCTCCGAGCACTCGGACGAACAGGCTAGCACGATAGCGAGTGGCATGCCGTCCCGCAAGACGACGTCACATACTACACTGATGATTATGGAAAAGACCGAACAAGAACCGTCCAAGATCGAAAATGACGCTCCCGCCGAGTCGGCGGAGGCCCCATCCGGTCTGCTGGTCGACCGCGAACGGCCGCGCAGGCGGCCTCTTGTCCCGCGTTCGCTGTTGGCGGGGATACTCGGCTTGACTGCAGTGCTCGCGCTCGCGCTCGCCGTGGGCACCTGGTACGTCTCGGGTATCGGAATCCTCGTTCCAGACATCACAGGACTGCCCGAAGGTGTCGCCCGTGCTCGTCTCGCCCAGGCGGGCCTGGGCGTCTCAACGGTCGAGCGCCGATTCGACGTCCAGCCCGAAGGGACAGTGCTCGCACAGAACCCCTCGGAAGGTGCGAGGTTGTCCCGAGGGGGTACGGTCGCCCTGGTCGTCTCGGCAGGAACAGAAGAGTTCGTGATGCCCGATGTCGTGGGTCAGGGAATCAAGGTTGCGCGCGCCCAACTCGAGCAGCGCGGACTGGTTGTGAAGATCGAGGCCGTCGACTCGGACCAGCCGAGCGACACCGTGCTCGAGACGATTCCCGCTGCGGGCGCAATCGTCAGGACGTCTGACGTCGTCCGTGTCCGCATCGCCTCGGATGGCAGCGCCTCGACAGCGCTCCTGCCCTTCGCTCTTCAGGGCACGGTCTTCGTCATCGATCCTGAGCCGCCGCAGGCTTCTGACGTGGACCCTGCTATGGAAGTTGCTCGACGTCTGCGTTCGCTGCTTGAAGCGTCAGGCGCACGGGTGGTCATCACCCGGTCGGTCACGGAGGCTGACGTGTCCCTTGCAACCCGCGCCCAGAGAGCCGCCGAGACCACACCGCTCGTGACCGCTGCAATCGGGCTGGACGTTGTACTGGAGTCACCGGTTGGCCTCGGCGTCCTCGTCCCCGGAGAAGGCACGCTGCTGCCGCCGCAGGTCCAGGCGTCTGATGAGCTCGCCGTGGTCCTCGTCGGGATACTCGCGGAACAGGAGCGCAGGGTGAGCCGTGCTCTGCTCGTATCCGACCCGGTGGCCGCGGCGGCTTCGGCCCCGACTCTCCGTGTCCGGTTAGGCGCACTTGATTCCCGGGAAGATGTCGCGGCATTCCGTGATCCGACCTGGAGCGACACCATCGCGAGGGCCGTATACCGGGCACTCGGAGAGCAGTTCGCCCGGCCATGATGCAAGCCGCCGCATTGCGGTCGAGTGCCATGTGTGCCAGAGTCGTATGACAATCGAACCGTATCGGGAGCTGCTGGAGAGCGGCTGAGAGGCGGTCTTGTGACCGCGACCGAGAGGACGGCCCCGGTAATGCGGGGCGCGCATGACGGTCATGGCGCGCACGTGGCTATGTCGTAACGTTGCTCCCGTACGGTGACCGCCGATGCCGAACGGAGGCACGTCATGAAGGAACGACGCACCAGACTTCTCCTCGAGATCGCTCTGACGATTGCTCTTGCAGCCGTGTTGAGCATGTTCACCGTCTGGAGGATGCCGCAAGGTGGTAGTGTCTCACTGGGGATGCTGCCCCTCTTCGTTCTAGCCTTCCGTCGGGGCCTGCTGCCTGGTCTTGTCGCGGGCGGCCTCTATGGCCTGGTCGATCTCATGGTGGATCCTTACCCACCCGTACACTGGGTGCAACCGATACTCGACTACCCCGTGGCGTATCTGCTGGTCGGCCTGGCTGGCGTGGTGTCTGCAGCATTGATACCGGCCCTGCGGGACCGGGCGTCACGTCGGATCGCGTTTCTGATGGCCGCAGGCATCACGCTCGGAGCCACTGGACGCTACGTCGCTCACTTCGTTTCCGGGATGGTCTTCTTCGGAGAGTTCGCACCAGCCGGGCAGCCGATCTGGCTCTACTCGGCGCTCTACAACCTGTATGTGCCGGTCTCGGCGGTTGCATGTTTCGCAGCTGCGGCCGTGGTCGTTCCCGCACTGGCAGGTATTCTTCCGGTACCCGACAAAGACGCGTCGGCATGAACGTCGCGCTCGTCGTCTGTGCGGCACCACAAGCGGACGCAGATGTGTTCTACCGACAACTCATAACCGCCCACCGCGGACTGGTCATAGCCGCTGACGCCGGTGGGGGAGTGTGCCTCTCGCACGGACGCGTCCCCGACTTGCTCGTGGGCGATTTCGATTCGATCGGTTCCGACGTACTTGAGCAGGTGAAGGCCTCGGGCGCCCAGCTGAGACGATCACCTGCCGAGAAGGACGTCACAGATCTCGATCTTGCCCTTGAGGCGGTACGTGACCTCGATGTGGGCCACGCGACCGTCACTGCCGCATGGTCGGCACGCCTCGATCACACGCTCTCCGCGATCGGCAGCGTGTTCAGGCACACAGAGCTCACCATCGATCTGGTCGATCCGGACATGGCGGGCTGGATCCTCGACGCCGAGGGGCGATGCTCGATGACCCTGTCAGGGCCTGGCGCGATCTTCTCCCTCCTCGCTCTGGACGACAAGGCCCTCGTCTCGTGCAGCGGAGCGCGCTATCCGCTCGAGAGTGCGACGCTCGGTGCGCTCGCCAGCCGTGGTCTGAGCAATGTGGTCCTCGAGACACCCGCCATCGTGCGTGTCGACCGGGGCAGGCTTCTCGTACTGTCCCATTCCGTCTCCGGGACTGATCACGCTCGCTTCTCCACCGGATCCGGATAACTCCAGGCTCGACACGGTATAATAAGCGAACTCCCAGGAAAGGGCGGAGCGTATCGTGTTGATCGGGATCGCACTTGCACTCGGCGCGGCTGCAATGATCGTGGCTTACGCGGCTGTTGCTTACGTGTCGTTGGCTCTGGGCTTTGCCGCCCTCGCGTTCCTGCTGGCCGCTGGTGCGGTGCTGATGCTCGACCGGTCTCGCCGGGAGCCTGCTCCGAAGGCCGCCGTGACGCCCCCCGTACCGCCGCCCCGGGCCGAAGTGCCCCGGGCACAACCGGAGCCGTTTCCTGGCATCGCTTCGGACTCCGCAGATGCACCGGCCTCCGAAGCGCGTGCGATTCCCGCTGACGACTCTCCCGCGGCTCACGCGCCTCGCTTTCCGGATGTTGTAATGCCAGAGGACATCAACGTAGCGAGCGTCGCCGGCGCGCTTCTTGCATCTGCGACTACCGCCGGTGCGGCCGTTCGTGCCGTCATCTGGAGAGCGGACGGGGCAGGAGAAGCGGCTGCAGTGCCTGTGACGGTCGCGGGCAGGGACGATGAGACGCTGCTGGTGGCTCGCCAGTCTGTGACGGCGGCCATCGCCAAGGGCACTGCGGTCCTGGAATCCCTGACTATCGGGCCGGAGGATTCCGAGGAGAGCACCGTCTGGCACTATGTCGTGCCCATCTCGCTCGGCCCCATCGGCGGTGCAGCCGCGCTCGACTTCGTGGGCGCACGCCCCGATCTTGACGTCGTGAACCGTATCGCGGCCGCGTTCCGGCTCCCACTCGCAGCCGCCCTCGCACTCGAAGTGGCCACGGAGGAGTCGGACGCCGCACACACCCTGCTGCAAACGGCGCGCGAGCTGGCGCGACTGTTCGATCCCGACGCCGTCGTCCGTACCGCCCTTGAGAGCGCTCTCCAGCTGACCGGAGCCACAACCGGCAGCATCATGCTGTACGACGAATCCGGCGCGAATCTGCGCATCGCCACGGCAGTCGGTCTGCCTGCCGAGGTTGTCGACTCCACAGCGGTACGTCCCGGTAACGGAATCGCGGGTTGGGTCGCCATCTCCGGACAGCCGCTCGTGGTCGAGGACCTTCCTGGCCGGGACACACCCTCGCGCTCCCGGGGCATACGCTCTGCCGCCTCGGTGCCCGTTGCGGATTATGATGGCGTCCTCGGCGTGCTCAACGTGGGCAGCCCCAATCATCCGTCGCGGTTTACTACCTCCGACCTCGAGACACTCGGAGTGCTCGCCCATCAAACGGCGGTAGCAGTGAGGAACGCGCGCGCGGTGGCCTCCGCCAGTAACCTGTACTTCGACACTCTCAAAGCGCTCGCCCTGGCAATTGAGACGAAGGACCCGTACGCCCAGGGCGACACAGAGCGTGTCATGCTCTACACGGCGCTCCTTGCAAAGAAGATGGATCTTTCCGCTGATGAGACGCGCGCTCTGGAAGTTGCGGCGATATTGCACGACATCGGCATGCCGTCAGCGGGGGGGGAGCCCGCGTTGGCCTCGAATCGTCCACTCTCGACTGTCGAGCGCGGCCTCATCACGATGCACCCGGTGATCGCGGCAGAGATACTGGAGCAGGCGCCCGCTCTGCGGAAGGTGGCTCCGATTGTGTACCACCACCACGAGCGGTACGACGGGTCGGGTTACGTCGGAGGACTTGCTGGGGGGGCCATACCGCTTGGCTCGCGGATTCTGGCGGTGGCGGACGCCTTCGTGGCGATGACGTCAGAGCGTTCGTACCGGGGCGCGCTGTCGGACCCCGAGGCTCTGGAGGAGCTGCAAAGAGAGTCGGGGACCCAGTTCGATCCAGAGATCGTCGATGCCTTCCTTGCCATCAACGCCTCACAATCGGACAAGATCCCCGGTCATACCAGCTGAGCGGTCTGGACCGACGTCGGGAACCGCAGGACTATCCGCGCGTGATCTTGCCGGCCTTCATGCACTTCGTGCAGACGTTGATCCGTTTCACCGTACCGTCTACGACGGCGTTCACCTTCTGGATGTTCGGGTGGAACATGCGATTCGTCACCCGGTGCGAGTGGCTTACATTGCGACCGGCGGCGGGATGCTTGCCACAGACACTGCAGACCTTGGACATCTGGTCACTCCGTTCTGGTAGCGTACTTCGCATCAGGCATTGCCCGATGCGTGAGCGGTCGAAAGTGAGCGGTCGAAAAGCGCAAGTGATGGTATCACACGCACTTGATGCCTACAAGCAGCGGTGACCCGGCTTCGTGCCTGGCAGGGGCGGGTGTCAGAATCGGATATACTTGCGCTAACCTGTCGTCTGATGCTGGAGACGGAGGGCGAGCGTGCCCCGCTACACTGCAGACATGCTCATCCAGGACGTGCTGACGAGTCATCCCGGCGCGGCTGCTGTCTTCGAGCGTCACGGCCTGGCTTGCAAGTCGTGTCTCGCCGCCGGCATGGAGACACTGGGAGCCGTGGCGCACATGCATGACGTCTCCGTTGAGTCGCTCATCGCCGAACTCGACGCGTTGCCCGATTCGTCCGAGAAAGGGGGACGCTAGATGCCCGAGACCGTCCGTGGAGACATCGAAATCCACGATGATGTCCTGGCTGAAGTAGCCGGCTTCGCCGCACTGGAGTGCTACGGCATCGTGGGCATGGCGAGTCCGTCCCTGCGCGACGGGGTGGCCCAGCTGCTGTCGCGGGAGAAACTACGCAAGGGTGTCGCCATCAACAGTCACGGCGACAGCGTGAAGGTCGACTTGTACGTGGTCATCGAGCACGGCACGAACCTGGGCCAGGTCTCACAGAACCTCGCTGACCGCGTCCGCTACGTTCTTCGGACGATTGGCGGAGTCGTGGTCGATGACATCGATGTCCACGTCCAAGGCATCAAGGTGCGAAAGTGACCGATTCGAAAGAGGTTAGATGAGCCCGTCGCCTTCCTTCGTGAATCTCGTCGCTTCCTCGGCCACAGCCTTGCGCGAGCGAGCCGAGGAGGTAAATCGCCTCAACGTGTTCCCGGTTCCTGACGGCGACACCGGAACGAACATGTCCCTGACGATGGATGCGGTCGTGGCCGAGCTCGGGCAGCTTCCACCGGACGCCGGCGTTTCCGAGATATGCCAAACGATCACGCACGGGTCGCTGATGGGCGCGCGAGGCAACTCCGGCGTGATACTAAGCCAGATCCTTCGCGGTCTGTGCGAGGTGGTCGGTTCCGAGGAGACGCAGGGTACCGAGCTCGTAGCGTCCGCGCTCGAACGCGCGACCGCCGTCGCGTTCCAGGCCGTTCGCAAGCCTGTGGAAGGAACGATGCTTACCGTCCTGCGGGACTGCGCGGAAGCTGCGCGGGCCGCAGTGACCGCCGATGAGGACTTCGACGCGGCACTCGACCGTATCCTGGCGGCTGCCGTGGAGTCCGTCAGGCGCACACCCGAGCTCCTTCCAGTCCTCAAGGAGAACGGTGTTGTGGACGCAGGTGGATTCGGTTTGTCCATCCTCGCGGAGGGTCTTCTCGCCGCATGGAGGGGCACCGAGTTCGATCTGGCCGTCATGGAGCCAGCGACGGTACCGGCCCTGGCCATCCAGCCGGTAGAAGACTGGGATGACGAAGAGTACGTGTACTGCACGGAGTTTCTGCTCATGGGAGATTCCTTCGACCGGGACTCGGTCGAGGCATTTGTGTCATCCCAGGGTGGGTCCGAGCTTGTGGTCGGTGAGGGCGGTCTCCTGAAGATCCACGTCCATACCGACGATCCGGGCAGCATCCTTTCCCACATGACCGTGCTGGGTGAGGTCGCCGAGGTTCACATCAACAACATGCGGCGCCAGACCGAGGCTCGTACAGAGGGTCTCCGTGCCGAACCTGCTAGGACCTTCGCCGCCCCGGTCAAGCAGATTGGCTTCGTGGCAGTCGGAGCCGGAGAAGGGATCCGGGAGATACTCACAAGCCTCGGCGTCGACATCGTCGTGAGCGGCGGCCAGACCATGAACCCCTCGACCGCCGAGCTTCTTGCCGCTGTCGAGAAGGTACCGGCCGAGTCGGTGATCATCCTGCCCAACAACAAGAACATACAGATGGCGGCACAGCAGGTAGTCCCTATCGCCCCTGTGCGCGTCGCTGTCGTTCCCACCACCTCGGTCCCGGAGGCATTCGCTGCCCTTCTTGCCGCTGACTCCGGTTCGGAGCTCGATGCGGTTGTGCACGCGATGACGGAAGCGGTTGCCGGGGTGAGAACCGGAGAGGTTACCACAGCGGTGAAGAATTCGAAGAGCAAGGTGGGTGCGATCTCGAAAGGGCAGGTCATCGGTATAGCGGGTCACGAGATAGAGGTGGTCGGTGAGGACGTCGTCGATGTCGCGCTCAAGTTGGCCGACGTCATTGCAGGCGACGGGGAGACCCTGACCCTTCTCGGCGGGTTTGATATCAGCGACGCGGATCTCGAGCGACTCGCTGCCGGCATTGCAGCGGCTCACCCGGAGCTCGAGGTCGAGCATCATCGGGGGGAGCAACCGCTCTACCCCGTGATCATGTCCGTGGAATAGCAGGCAGCAGAAGGAGCGATCGTCATGATCCGTATCGGTATCGTGTGTGACAGCACGTGCGACCTTGGTCCTCAATGGCTCGCACAGCACGACGTCAGGATGGTCCCCCTCAAAGTCCTGTTCGACTCGGTGTCATACCTCGACTGGATAGATCTGTCGCCCGAGGAGTTCTATGTGAAGCTGGCAGCGTCTCCCACGCTTCCGAAGACGTCCCAGCCCTCGCCCGCGGATTTCGCCACTGCATACGCTGAGCTGGCTGATGCCGGATACACGGAGATCGTTTCGGTCCACCTCACCTCGGCACTCTCGGGTACTTTCGAGTCGGCCACCATGGCGGCCGTCGACTCTCCGGTTCCGGTTCGCATCGTCGACACAAAGACCGTCTCGATGGCCACATCACTCGCCATCAAGGCCGCGATCGAGGCCCGTGACGCGGGAGGCTCCGCCGCTGAGGTCGAGTCCGCCGCCAGAGGCGCTGCCGAGTCGTCACGGCTGTTCTTCGTTCTCGACACTCTCGAGTACCTCGTCAAGGGCGGCCGCGCGGGCAAAGCCGCCGGGCTTGCCGCTTCGGTGCTCAACATCAAGCCGATCCTGACCTTCACACCGGAGGGCACCATCGAGCCCTTCAAGAAGGTCAAGGGGCTCAAGAAGGCTCTCGCCGAACTTGCCGCGCACGTCGCCACCGACTCGGCTGGCAAGCAGCTGCGTCTCTCCGTGCTCCACGGAGCGGCACCGGAGCTGGCCGAGCAGATGATCTCTGCCCTGGACGCAGCGGGCGTGAGCTACGAGCTTGACACTGTCGGGTCCGTGGGGGCCGTGATCGGGACGTACGCGGGACCGGGCGCCGTGGGCGTCGCCTACTACCCCAAGTCCTGATTGGCAGGGAGTGACCGTGCGCCGTGTGTCTTCACCCTCGCGTGTGGAACGTCTGGCGCGATGGGGGCGTCCCGCGGGAGAGGCCCGCTTCGTCGATCGTTCACGCGCGGAGGCACTTACACGACTCGAGATCGAAACCGTCGGTGATCTCGTACGGCACTTCCCCTTCCGCTACCTCGACCTGAGTGACGTCCGCCCTCTAATCAAGGTGCTTCCTGGAGACGAGCTCACCGTCACGGGGCGCGTCCATCGCATCACGGTCAAACGCCCCCGCCCACGGTTGAGTATCGTAGAGGTCGCGATCACCGACTCGACGGGGATCCTTCTCGGCGTATGGTTCAACCAGCCGTACATGGCTGACCGGTTCCAGGAGGGCGAGCACGTCGCGTTCGCCGGACGCGTCGAGCAGGAGTACGGCTTCCTGCAGATGAAGAACCCGTTCGTCGAGAAACTAGGGCGTGCCGAGGGCCCCTCGTACCTCGGCAGGGTGCTACCGGTACACCGCACGACCGAAGGGCTCACAACGAACTGGCTCCGTCGTCTGGTGGCCTCGGCCGTCGACGACGTGGCTGACGTACCGGACTTCCTCCCGGTGAACCTGCGCATGCGTCACGGTCTGTTCTCCGAGCGAGTGGCGCTACGGGCCATGCACTTCCCGAGAGACATGGCTGAGGCCACCGAGGCCCGCCGCCGACTTGCCTACGATGAGTTGCTCTGCCTCCAGCTCGGTCTCGCGTCACGTCGGCACGCCATCACCGTCGAGCGTCCGGGCATCGCTCACGTCATCGACGGACCCGCCTTAGCACGCCTTCGCGAAGCGCTGCCGTTCGCCCTCACCGACGACCAGGTCGCCGCGGTCGGTGAGATCCTCGGCGACATGAAGTCGTCGCGTCCCATGAACCGCATGCTCCTCGGCGACGTCGGCACGGGCAAGACCGCTGTCGCCGCACATGCGCTCGCAGCCGTCGCCGACACGGGCACACAGGCGGCGATGATGGCCCCGACTGAGGTTCTCGCGGTGCAATACGCCGAACGCGTCGGACCCCTTCTCGACGAGGCCGGTATATCCTGGGCACTCCTCACCGGGTCTCTGGCGGCGAAGCCCCGCGCTGACGTGCTCGCCGACGTAGCCTCAGGAGAAACGATCGTCCTTTTCGGGACCCATGCCCTCATCGAGAAGGATGTCAAGTACCAACGGTTGAGCCTGGCCATCGTGGACGAGCAGCACCGCTTTGGCGTCGCCCAGAGGCTGGCTCTCCGCCAGAAGGGTACTGCCGCGGACATGCTGGTGATGACGGCAACCCCTATTCCCCGGAGCCTCGCACTTACCCGCTTCGGCGACCTTGAGACGTCATACCTGCGCCAGCGCCCGCACGGAGAGGGAGAGCCGCGGGTCTCTACGCGGCTCGTCACGAAGACACACCGCGATGCCGCCTATGAAGAGGTGAGATCGGCTGTCAGACAGGGACGCCAGGCATACGTCGTCTGTGCCCTTGTTGATGAGTCGGACGCTCTCCAGGCTCGTTCTGCCAATGCGGAGGCGCGTCGTCTCCAGCGCGAAGTCTTCAGTGACTTACGGGTCGGGCTTCTCACCGGTAAGATGACCCCCCCCGAGAGGCTCGACGTCATGCGGCGCTTCAGGGATGGCACGGTTGATGTCCTTGTGGCCACCACCGTCATCGAGGTCGGAGTCGATGTTCCGAATGTCACCGTCATGCTCATCGAGGACGCCGAGCGTTTCGGGCTCGCCCAACTCCACCAGCTTCGGGGCCGAGTCGGGAGAGGGCAGTACCCCGGTTCGGTCCTGCTGTTCGCCGATCCCAAGACCGACGAGAGCCGCACGCGGATGAAGGCGGTCGTCGCGACGACCGATGGCTTCGTGCTTGCCGAGGAGGATCTGCGCCTGCGCGGTGCCGGGCAGATGATGGGGGAGGCGCAGCACGGGCTGCCGGAACTGACCGTAGCCTCTCTAATCAACGACGCCGACCTTCTCGATCTTGCTCGGGCTGACGCCAGGGAACTCATCGCCGATGACCCGCATCTGAGCATGCCCGAGCACATCCCCCTTGGTACCGAGGCGAAACGCCGTTTCTCGGATGCCTGGACGTGGGTGAGCAGCGGATGAGGGTCATCGCGGGAACCCACCGGGGCAGGCGGATTCAGGCACCCGCGGGGACCGGTACCCGGCCGACCTCCGATCGCGTGCGTGAGGCCCTCTTCTCACGCATCGAGGCGATCCTCGGAGAGATTCCGCAGGACATGAGCGGGTTGGACCTGTTCGCGGGAAGCGGCGCGCTCGGAATCGAGGCGCTCTCTCGCGGGCTGAGTCGCGTCACATTCGTCGAGCGTGACCGTTGCGCGTTGAGGGTCCTGCGCAGGAATCTGGATAGCCTCGGACTCGCCGCTCGTGCAACCGTCCTTCAGGGAGACGCCATCCGTCTGGCCACTGGTGCCCCGCTTCCCGGAGCGCCATTCGCGTTGCTCTTTCTCGACCCTCCTTATAGAATCAACAAGTCCGAGGTCAGCGAAGCTGTTGAGCACCTTGCGTCAACCGGTTCCCTCGGTGGGGGAGCGCTGCTTGTATGGGAACACGGTTCCTCGGATCCTCCGAAGTGGCCGTGTGGCTTCGAAAGCCTCGGAGAGCGCCGCTACGGTGACACCACGGTCAGCATGAGCAGGATGGAAGGAGGGGAAACCGGATGAAACGCGGCATGTGTCCAGGCACGTTCGATCCGGTCACCTCCGGTCATCTCGACATAATCGAGCGTGCGGCCACCCTCTTCGACGAACTCGTCGTCGCGGTCGCTCTCAGTCCTGACAAGGGAGGCGGTCCGCTCTTCTCGGTCGAGGAGCGATGCGCATTCATCGAATCGGCAACCTCGCATCTCCCTAACGTAGTCGTGCGTCCTTTTGATACTCTTTTGGTTGAGTTCGCGGCGGAGGTCGGTGCCTCTGTCATCATCAAGGGGCTGAGGGCGGTAACCGATTTCGAACGCGAGTTCCAGATGGCCCAGCTGAACTACCGTCTCTCGGCCGATATCGAGACGATGTTCATCATGGCCATACCCGAGTTCATGTACTTGAGTTCATCGGCAGTCAAAGAGATAGCCCGACACGGCGGACCGACCAGGGGCCTTGTACCCGACGAGGTGCACGGCGCCCTGGTCGAACGCCTGACGGGGTCCCGTTAGGGAGGCAGTTCATGGATATCATGGCCCTGATCGACAGGATCGAAGAGCTCGTCGACAACGGACGATCCGTTCCGCTGACCGGCTCGAAGATGGTCGATCCGGAGAAGGTCTACGAAATCATCGACGAGATCCGCGCGCAATTCCCTGACGAGCTCAAGCAGGCTCGCTGGATCGTCAAGGAGCGCCAGGAGATGCTCGAGGAAGCCGAAAAAGAGGCCAATCGCATCCTTGAAGAGGCGCGCGATCGTGCCCAGTCGATCGCAAGCGAACAGGAAATCGTCAAGCTCGCCGAGCAGCAGGCCGCCTCCATCATGGACGATGCCCGGACCAAGGAGCGCGAGATCCGTCTTGGTGCTGAGGACTACGCGGATGAGATGCTTGCCAATCTCGAGGTCAACCTTGGGAAACTCCTTACCGCGGTCCAGCGCGGGCGCGACCGCCTTCAGGGCAAGGTAGGCGGCCCGGGCGGTCAGCGACAGTAGCATGGGAGGTACTCTGACCGTCGACGTCGCGCCGGTTCTGGGTGAGACGGGTGCGACCATGGAAGTTGACGCTGATGTCCCGCTCGAATCGATAGCCGTCGGTGACACCTCCGCCACGTTCTCCAGCCCGCCGAGGCTGCGCGTAACCATCGCAAATGCCGGTGAGGTGATCGTGCTCACGGGTTCGGTCGAGGCGACTGCACGCCTCGAGTGTTCGCGCTGCCTTGAGTCGTTCAACCTCGGCATCACCGGTTCGATTGATGCGGTGATATCCTCGGCCCACCCTTCCGATGAACATGATGAAGACCAGGAGTGGTACCCCCTCGAAGGAAAGACCGTCGACCTGCTTGCGGCCGCCGAAAGCGCCCTGCGCGTCGAGGTGCCGTTCGCTCCGGTTCACGATGAGGAGTGCAGCGGGATCTGCCCCATCTGTGGATGCGACCTCAACAGGGACAGATGCACCTGTGAACCCGAAGGCGGGGAGCGCCCGGACAGCCCTTTCGCAGCGCTCAAAGATCTCCTTCCGCCCGAAGACGACTGAGGCGAAGCCGACCGTATTACCTGCGTTGGAGCGTGTGCTATAGTGAACGGCCGTGCGGCCGTGGGCCGCCCAATACAGCAACATGATCGCGCCACATGCGCGCCTGGGACAAGGAGACATCATGCCCGTACCTAAGAGGAAGACCTCCCGCGCCGTTCGCGACGCCCGTCGCGCAACTCACGCGATCGACGCGCCGCCCAGTTCCGTGTGTCCACAGTGCCATCAGCCGAAGCTTCCCCATCACGTTTGTCCCGCATGTGGGTACTACAAGGGTAAGGAAGTCATCGACACCGAGTAGCCCGCCCGGATCGTTCCGGGTGACGCCCGCTCGGGGGAAGCGGGTCATCTCGTGCCACTGTCGTCGCTGCTACGGCCCCGCGCGGTGGCCGTGATAGGGGCTGGTCGCGAGCCAGGCAAGGTCGGACACGTCGTACTCGTGAACTTGCTGAACGGCGGATTTGATGGTGGCATATACCCCGTGAACCCTCGCGCGCCCGAAATCCTCGGTCTCCGTTCGTACCCGTCTGTTCTTGATGTCCCGCCACCCGTCGACCTTGCTGTTGTGGCAGTGCCCGCACGGGCCGTCCCTGACGTCGTGTCCGAGTGCGCCGAGGCCGGTGTGGGGGCCGCAATCATCATCAGCGCCGGCTTCACGGAGAGCGGTCCTGCAGGTGCCGCACTCCAGCGAGAGGTCCTCGATCGCGCTCACCGCGGGGGCATCCGCTTGCTCGGGCCGAACTGCCTCGGTCTGATTTCGACTCACGAGAAGCTGAATGCATCCTTCGCGGGAGCCATGCCGCCCGGCGGAGGGATCGCATTCGTGTCCCAGTCTGGCGCGCTGGGCACCGCCATCCTCGATCGAGCGACCGACGACGGGCTGGGAATCTCCCACTTTGTTTCGGTAGGCAATCGAGCCGACATCTCCGAGCCCGACCTGCTGGCGGCCCTTGAGGAGGACTCGGCAACCACCGTGATCGCGCTCTATCTTGAGTCTGTCCGTGATGGACAACGTTTTCTCGATGCTGCGGGATCGGCTGTTCGCAGCAAGCCGGTCATCGCACTCAAAGCGGGCACCTCGGACTCCGGAGCCCGTGCGGTCTCCTCGCACACGGGGAGCCTGGCCGGCTCCGACGTTGCGTATGAGGCGGCATTCCGGCACGCAGGGGTCATTCGTGCGAGAACAGTTCAGGACCTCTTCGATTTCGCAGCTGGCTTCTCCCAGCAGCCGGTCCTCTCGGCTCCGGGAGTCGCCATCCTCACCAACGCAGGAGGACCCGCGGTCATGGCGACCGATGCGGCCGACGGCGAGGGGGTCGCTTTGGCGAGTTTCGATTCGGAGACGCTTACGCGTTTGCGAGAGGTTCTGCCGGATGCTGCGGCCCTATACAACCCTGTCGACGTCCTCGGTGACGCCGGGCCCGATCGGTACCGGGAGGCGCTTGAAGCACTCTATGCGGATCCAGGTGTGCGTGGTGTGATCGTACTGCTCACCCCGCAGGCCATGACCGACGCCGCCGCTGTCGCGCGAACGGTGGTCGATAGAGCCTCCAGGTCGCCTGAGGTCACGACGCTCGCGTGTTTCATGGGCGGGCCCCTCGTCCATGAGGCGCAGCGCATTCTGGCCGCCGGGTCCATACCGAACTACCCGACCCCCGAGCGCGCAGTACACACACTCGCAGCCATGCACGCGTACGTACGCGCGTCCTCTGCATCCGCCCCACAACTGGAGGAAACCTCAGCGGCACGTGAGACCGCGCACGCTACGATAGCCCGAGCGCGATCGGAGAACCGGACCTTTGTGACCGAGCAGTCCGCAGCCGACGTGGTCGCTGCGTACGGTATCCATGTCCCGCCCGGAGCGCTCGCTGCGGATCAGGCGTCCGCCCTCGAAGCCGCGGGTGAGATCGGGTATCCGGTCGCCCTGAAGATAGTCAGCCCCCAGATCTTGCACAAGTCAGACGTCGGGGGCCTCAAGGTGGGCATCGGCAGTCCCGCCGAGCTCTCGCGTGCCTATGACGAGGTCCTCGACAGGGCCAGGGCATACGCCCCGGATATCGTGGTGGAGGGCGTTCACGTGCAGCGGATGGCTCCAGCCGGCCGTGAAGTCATCATCGGCATCGACCGCGACCCGGTGTTCGGCCCGCTTCTCATGTTCGGGCTCGGGGGTGTCTACGTCGAGGTCCTGCGTGACGTGATCTTCCGCCTGTGTCCTGTCGATATGCGTGAAGCGGAACGGATGATCACGGAGATACGCTCCTTCGGTTTGCTCCGTGGCGCCCGTGGCCAGCCACCCGCGGACCTCGCGGCGGTCGCAACGGCGATATCCCGCGTATCTGCGTTGGTCCTGGACTTCCCCCAGATCATGGAACTCGACATCAATCCGCTCATCGTCGGTAACCACGGCGACGGTGTGTGGGCAGCAGACGTACGCATCGGCATCGGAGGAACCTGATGGACGCCTTCATCGTGGCCTCGACAAGGCCATACATCGGCAAGAGCGGCATCGTGCTTGCGCTCCTCGCCATCGCTAGCGACCAGGGGAGGCGCACCGCGTACTTCAAGCCGTACGGCACCATGCCGGCCACAGTCGACGGGATGCACACCGACCTGGATGCCGTCTACATCTCACGCCAGGCCAGCTCAGACGCGCCTCTCGATCTCGTATGTCCCGTTGTGGAGTCGAGGACTTTCCTCGAGAACGTGGTGGCCGGCCGGCAGGGCGACGCCCGTGAGCAGGTTCGTGACGCGTTCAGTCGGGTATCCGGTGGGGTTGACCTGGTCATCATCGAGGGTCCCTCGGACATCTTCCAGGGCCGCTCGGTAGAGCTCTCGCTCTGTCAGGTTGCCGAGCTGCTCGACGTGCGCGTTCTGCTCGTGACGGCAGGGGAACGCCCCGGGCTACCGGATGCGGTACTTGGCGCTGCGGATTGCCTCGGATCACGTCTTGCGGGAGTGCTCTTCAACGACGTTTCGCCTTCCGTTGCTGACTTCGTCAAGTCCCAAGCCACCCCCTTTCTCGAGCAACATGGCATCAGTGTCTTCGGTGCGGTCCCGCACGACGCGATGCTTTCCTCGGTTACCATCGCCGAGATTGTTGAAGAGCTCGATGGCACTGTCCTGAGCGCTGAGGAGAACGTCACGGCGACGGCCGAGTCGTTCATGGTCGGGGCGATGGGCCAGGACAAGGCGATGCGCTTCTTCAGGAGACGTCCCCGTAAGGTCGTTGTGACCGGTGGTGACCGTTCGGACGTCCAGCTTGCGGCGCTCGAGACGGATACGCGCGCCCTCGTGCTTACCGGCGATCTGCCTCCCTCTGCCCATGCCCTCTCCCGCGCCGAGGAGCTCGGTGTGCCGATGGTGCTCGTCGCGCTCGACACGCTTTCGACGGTCGAGCGGCTCGAGAGAATGTTCGGCAGAGTCCGTCTCCATGACCCTGCGAAGGCTGCTAGAATACGCGAGATGCTGACCGGCTCGGTCGACGTCGACGTGATGCTGGGGGCACTGATAGGCAAGAACGCCCGGCCCTGACCCATCTCGCGAGGAGGATTGGATGACCGAGGGACGACGTCCCGCCCGCGTGTGCGTGGACGCTGTGGGGGGCGACTACGCACCCCGAGAGGTTCTGGATGGCGTCACTCGTGCACTGGCGGCCGACCTCGCTGTCGAGATAGTGCTCACCGGTCCGGAGGAGTTCATCGTTCCGTTCGCGAAGAAACAGGACCGCGTGACCGCCTACCCCACCACCGAGGTCATCCAGATGGACGACCATCCGGCTTCAGCGGTGCGCTCCAAGAGTGACTCCTCGATCGTCGTTGGGTGCCGCCTCGTCAGGGAGGGCGAGGCAGACGCGTTCTTCTCCGCAGGCTCCACGGGAGCGTGCATGGCGGCTGCGACCCTTATGATGGGTCGTATCGCCGGTGTTGCGCGACCCGCGATCGCTACGATCATCCCCACGATGACAACACCCGTGGTCCTCCTCGACGTCGGAGCTAACGCCGACTGCAAGCCCGAGCATCTCGTGGCCTTCGCTCACATGGGGATCGCATACGCGCAGATCGTTCTCGACGTCTCCGAACCGACTGTCGGTTTGCTCAACATCGGCGAGGAGCCGACGAAAGGCTCCGCTCTGGCCATCGAAGCTTATGCGCTTATGCACGCCGGGGTGCCCGGTTTCTGCGGGAACATCGAGGGTCGCGACGTCTTCGCGGGTGCCGCCGATGTAATCGTGACAGACGGCTTCACCGGCAACGTGGCGCTCAAACTCCTAGAGGGCACCTCACGCGCGCTCCTTAGCCAGGTCAAGGAAGCGATGACATCGTCGATGGTCAGGCGGATGGCGGCAGCCGTGCTGGCGCCCTCTCTCAAGAGACTGAAGAACCGACTCGATCCCGACACCTACGGAGGGGCACCCCTGCTCGGCGTGAAGGGCGTGTGCATCATCGGACATGGTAGCTCGAATCATACTGCCGTCGCCGCTGGCATTCGTGTCGCGGCCCAGGCTGTACGCGGGGGCCTCACAGACCGTATAGCTTCCGCGGTCGACCGGGATGTCTCCTAGCGGGGAGCTATGCTTTGCGGGCACCGCGTCGATGTGTACACTACTCGGACACTCCGAACGGGGTGGCTTACGCCATGAGGAGCACCATCCCTTGATGACCACTCACGCACAAATCACAGGCATAGGATCCTACCTGCCCCAACGCGTTCTCACGAACGCCGAACTCGAGACACTCGTCGACACCTCAGACGAGTGGATCCTTTCACGTACCGGCATCAGGGAGCGACGCATTGTCGCCGAGGGACAGGCTACCTCTGACCTTGCTACCGCCGCGTTGTCCACGGCGATCGCTAGTGCGGGAATCGGTCCGGGAGACATCGACCTGTTGGTCGTGGGCACCTCGAGCCCGGACATGATCTTCCCGTCGACCGCCTGCATCGTGCAGGATCTCCTCGGTTTGGCGTGTCCGGCCTATGACGTAAACGCTGCCTGCTCTGGCTTCATCTACGCACTGCACGCCGGTGTCACCGCGATCGAGTCCGGACGTGCGAAGCGTGCCGCTATTGTCGGTGCCGATGCCCTCACGCGACACATTGACTTCACCGACCGGACGACGTGCGTTCTCTTCGGCGACGGTGCCGGTGCGGTCATCCTCGAAGCTGGGGAGAACGCGGGAGTCCTCGGCGTGGCGCTTGGTGCGGATGGGTCCGGTGGCGATCTGCTCAAAGTACAGGCGGGCGGTTCCGCACATCCCATGACGCACGAGGCGCTCGATACGCGAAAGAACTTCGTCACCATGAACGGCAACGAAGTCTTTCGTTTCGCGGTGAAGGCCATCCCGAGAGCGACCATGGAGGCTCTCGAGGCAAGTGGCTTGACCGTCGCAGATCTCGACTGGCTTGTACCGCATCAGGCGAACCAGCGCATCATCCAGACCGTGGAGCAGCGGCTCGGCATACCTCACGACCGTGTCTTCAGCCACGTCGATCGTGTTGGCAACACCTCGGCGGGGTCGATACCTTTGGCTCTGGACGACCTGTATACTAGCGGACGACTCTCCCCCGGGAACCTTGTGGCGCTCGTCGGGTTCGGCGCGGGACTAACCTGGGGCGCTGCTGTCATCCGCTGGACCATGGCACGACCTATCAAGGAGGCATGAGATGGCCCTTCGGACCCGGCTCACGGAGTTGCTCGAAATCGAGCACCCCATCATTCAGGGTGGCATGGCATGGACGGCGACGGCCGAGCTTGCCGCTGCCGTGAGCAACGCGGGTGGGTTCGGGATCATCGGCGCCGGCCAGATGCCTACAGAGCTGTTGAGGCAGCAGGTTCGGCATGCGAAGGAGCTTACCGACCGCCCGTTCGGCGTGAACCTCATGCTCCTCACACCTCACATCGACGAGCTCGTTGAGATGGTTCTCAAAGAGGGCGTCCACGCGGTGACGACGGGCGCGGGCAATCCCGGCAAGTACATGAGCTCCCTTAAGGATCACGGCATCAAAGTGCTGCCGATCACGCCGAGCGTCGCCCTGGCGAAGCGTCTGGAGGCGATCGGCGCGGATGCGATCATCGGGGAGGGCATGGAGGCCGGTGGCCACATCGGCGAGCTCACTACGATGGTTCTCACGCCGCAGCTTGTAGACGCAGTGACCGTTCCTGTCGTAGCCGCCGGCGGCATCGCCGACGGCCGCGGCATAGCAGCAGCGTTCGCGCTCGGCGCTGAGGGTGTGCAGGTCGGCACCCGGTTCATGTGCGCGAGCGAATGCACGATACATCCCGACGTGAAGGAGCGGATTATCAAGGCTCGCGACCGCGACACTGTGGTCACCGGTTACTCCACCGGCCATCCCGTGCGCGTGATCAAGAACAAGCTTGCTAAGACCATCGCCGAGCTGGATCGTCAGAACCGCCCCGAGGAGATCGAGACCCTGGGCAGCGGCAAACTCGCGCTTTGCATGCGTGAAGGGGATCTCGAGATGGGCTCGCTCATGGCCGGTCAGTCGGCGGCGATGGTGGAGCGCGTTCAGCCTGCCGCAGAGATCGTCGACGAGATGATCGCCGAGGCTGTCGAGGTTATGGGCCGTCTCGCCCGTACCCGCGGACCTGCGGACGCGTGATCAGTATGAACGCCGTCCTCGTCTTCCCCGGCCAGGGCTCCCAGCGGGTCGGCATGCTCGATGCCGTGCCGGAGGTAGAAGCGCTTGACCGGCTTCTTGACGCCGCCGAGGCTCTGACGGGACGCGACCTTCGGCGTCTGGCACGCGAGGGTACCCCTGCCGAACTTGCGGATACGCGGGTGGCACAGCCGCTCCTCTATCTCGTTGGCTGGGCGTGGGGGAGTGTTCTGCTGGACGTCGGCGTGCATCCGGTGGCGCTTGCCGGACACAGTCTCGGCGAACTTGCGGCCCTTGCAGTGGCCGGCGTGTACTCCGTCGAGGCGGGGCTCGAGCTCATTTGCGAGCGAGCGCGTTTCATGGCCGACGCTGCCGCAGAGAATCCCGGCACCATGGCTGCCGTCCTTGGGCTGGACGCTGATGTCGTCTCTGAGACGCTTGCGGGCACGACGGGCGTGTGGGTGGCCAACGACAATGCTCCGGGTCAGGTGGTGATCTCCGGGTTACGGGATGCTGTGGCACACGCCGCCGACACCCTCGTGACGGCCGGCGCGCGCCGCGTCGTCCCGCTTGATGTCGCTGGTGCGTTCCACTCTCCGCTCATGCAGTCGGCCGCGGTGAGATTCGCCCCCCTGCTCGATACGGCCGAGTTCCACGATGCCGTGGTGCCCGTCATCCAGAACACGCGTCCTGAGCCCGCGACGGACGCCGGTGAGATTCGCGCTGCACTCGCGACCCAGATCGTCTCTCCCGTGCGCTGGACCGAGGTGATGCACACTTTCGCACGCTACGAACCGGTTACGGTCATCGAGGCCGGGCCCGGATCGGTCCTGCGCGGTCTCGCCAAGCGTGTGCCTGGCCTTGAAGCGGTCAGCGTGGAGGAAACCGGCGTACAAGACCTGGTGGAGGAGGTGCTTCGATGAAGCCGCTGGAAGGTAGGTCCGCGCTCGTCACCGGAGCGTCCCGCGGAATCGGCGCCGCAATCGCTCTCGAGCTGGGCCGGAGGGGTGCCGCTGTGGCGGTGAACTACGCAGGAAGCGCCCGTGCGGCTGCCGATGTGGTCGCCTCGATAGAAGCCCAGGGCGGTCGCGCGATCGCGCTGCAAGCCGACGTCTCCGACCCTGGCGCGTGCACCACTCTTGTTGATGCTGTCGCGTCGGCGTTCGGTTCGCTCGACATTCTTGTGAACAACGCCGGAATCACCCGCGACGGCCTGCTGGTACGCATGTCCGACGAGGATTGGGATGCGGTGGTTGCCACGAATCTTACCGGTGCGTTTGCGATGATGCGAGGCGCTGCCAAGCTCATGATGAAGCAGCGTAGCGGCTCGATCGTCAACATATCATCGGTCGTCGGTCTCGTCGGTAACGCGGGCCAGGCCAACTACGCTGCGGCAAAAGCGGGTCTCATCGGCCTGACGAAGTCGGTTGCGCGCGAGCTCGCACCACGATCGGTACGTGTCAACGCTGTCGCTCCCGGCTTCATCGAGACGGACATGACTGCGGCACTCTCCGAGCCCGTGCGCGAGGCAGCCCTTGGTCAGATCGCGATGAAGACCTTCGGAACCCCGGGAGACGTTGCCGCCGCAGTCGCGTTTCTGTCGTCGGACGATGCCAAGTACATCACCGGTCAGGTCCTCGCTGTCGACGGGGGCATGACGTTCGTCTAAAGTGTCCGCGGGTGGTACCACCAGGGCCCCCGGAGGGAGGTGTTGTTGTACCTATGGAGCGTGAAGAGATTCTCGAGAAGGTAACCGAGGTCATCGTCGATCAGCTCAATGCAGAGCGTGACGATGTCACCGAGGAAGCAGCCTTCATTGATGACCTCGGCGCTGACTCGCTCGACCTCGTCGAGCTCGTCATGGCGCTTGAGACCGAGTTCAACGTCTCGATTCCCGATGAGGACGTCGAGTCGATCAAGACCGTCGCCGACGCCGTTACCTATATCGACGCCAACGCCTGATTGAATGTGCGCGAATCGCTCCGGCTCCGGGTCTGTCAGTCACACCAGGGCTGGGATTCGTGTGCATCCGTCCTGAACCGTGCCAGAGCCGGGAGTCATACCGTGTCCGACATGCCCACTCTCACCATCGGTAACAAGACCTCGCTTCTACCCATCATCCAGGGTGGGATGGCGGTGCGCATATCGATGGCCCCACTGGCAGCTGCCGTTGCCCAGGCCGGTGGCATCGGCATTATCGCCGGCTCCGGACTGAGCCCTCAGGAGATGCTCAAAGAGATGCGGGCCGCCCGGGCCGTCACTACCGGCGTCGTGGGCGTCAACATCATGGTCGCGATCCGCCGGTTCAAAGAGACAGTCCACGCCGCGCTCGAAGGCGGCGCAGACCTCATCGTCGCGGGAGCGGGATTCTCGCGAGACGTCTTCGGATGGGCGGGCGAGGCGGGCGTGCCCGTGGTGCCGATCGTAGGGTCCGCACGAGTTGCCTCTCTCGCTGAACGCTTCGGCGCGGCAGCGGTAGTCGTGGAGGGTGTAGAGGCTGGGGGACACCTCGGCACCGACCGTCCGATGCTCGACCTGCTTCCCGAGATCGTCGAGGCGGTCGACATCCCCGTCGTCGGAGCCGGCGGAGTGGTCACCGGAGCCGACATCAGGCGGACGTTGGAAGCCGGCGCTGCCGGCGTACAGATGGGATCCCGCTTCGCTGCAACCGTCGAGTCCTCGGCACCCGAGGGCTTCAAGCAGATGTACGTCGATGCCACCGAAGACGACATCGTGATCGTGAAAAGTCCCGTCGGACTCCCGGGTCGGGCGATCCGCAACCCATTCTCGCGACGAATGGCGGAGGGGGAGTTCCCTCCGATCGAACGGTGTATCTCCTGCCTGAAGAAGTGCGGGAAGGACTATTGCATCATCGAGCGCCTCGAGCGGGCGCAGGGCGGTGATGTCGAGGATGGCCTCGTGTTCGCGGGGTCATCGGCCGCCCGCATCCATGACGTCCCGAGCGTTGCTGAGCTCATGAACCGGCTCGTCTCCGAGTGGAACGCCAGCGGGGAAGGGGAGTGACCATGCGCAGCGTCGTTATCACGGGCATCGGGGTCGTCTCGCCCATCGGGGTCGGCAAGGAAGCGTTCTTTGAATCACTTGAGCAGGGCCGCTCCGGCGTCAGGCCCATCACGCACTTCGACGCGAGCGAGTTCACTACCCGCTTTTCCGCCTACATCGACGACTTCGACCCGTCTGTCTTCCTCAATCCCAAAGAGGCACGACGCATGGCCCGTTTCCAGCAGTTCGCGGTCGTTGCGACCGACGAAGCCGTTGCCGATGCCGGCCTCGAGTTCGACAAGGCCGAGGCTGACCGTGTCGGCGTTATCGTCGGATCTGGCATCGGTGGCCTCCAGGTCATGGAGGACCAGAATCAGCGCCTCGCCGAGGGCGGGCCGCGTAAAGTGAGCCCGTTCCTCGTCCCCATGATGATCGTCGACCTTGCAGCCGGGCTTATTTCCATCCGACTCGGAGCGAGAGGGATCAACTACGCCCCCGTGTCTGCCTGTGCAACCGGGTCGCACGCTATCGGCGAGGGCGCAGAGGCCATCCGCCGGGGGCAGGCGGACGTGATCATCGCGGGCGGTGTCGATGCGGCTATCACTCCGCTGGGTGTAGCCGGTTTCGGTGCGGCACGGGCACTGTCGACGAGGAACGATGAACCCGAACGTGCCTCGCGCCCCTTCGATGCTGGCAGGGACGGCTTCGTAATGGGCGAGGGCTCCGGCATCGTCGTCCTTGAGGAGCGTGAGCGTGCCCTCGCACGCGGTGCACGCGTCTATGGAGAAGTCGTAGGGTATGGCGCCACAGGTGACGCGTACCACATCACGGCACCCGAACCCTCCGGAGACGGCGCCGTTCGAGCGATGCGCCACGCTCTCGATCAGTCAGGGCTCGCAAGCCATGACATCGGCTACATCAACGCGCACGGCACCTCGACTCCCCAGGGCGACGTCATCGAGACGGCTGCAGTCAAGACTGTCTTCGGCGCCGATGCTCCGCCTGTGTCTTCCACGAAGTCGATGACCGGGCACCTCCTTGGCGGCGCAGGTGCGGTCGAAACGGTCGTGTGTGCGCTCGTGCTTGAGCGTGAAGTGCTTCCGCCGACCATCAATCTCGATGATCCGGACCCGGAGTGCGACCTTGACTACGTCGCCAACAGGGCCCGGCGTGCCCGGGTCGAGGCCGCCATGAGTAACTCCTTCGGGTTCGGCGGACACAACGCCACCCTCATCATCGCCCGGAGCTGACCTCGGTGCCGTTGGACAGCCCTCACGACGATCCGACCCTACGGAAGGCCGAGCGCACGGTAGGATACCGGTTTTCCGACCGATCATTGCTCTCAAGCGCCCTGACGCATCCGAGCATGACGCAAGAGGCATCCTCCGAACTCGACTACGAACGGCTCGAGTTCCTCGGCGATGCGGTCCTCGGCCTGATCATCGTCGACGAGGTGTATCGGCGCTTTCCGGAACTGCCCGAAGGTGCGATGACGAAGCTCAAGATCTCGCTCGTGTCAGCTGACTCGCTGGTAGCCGCCGCCGAAGAGCTTGAGCTGGCATCACTGATCGCCCTCGGCGAATCGGAGCGGGGGACTGGGCAGCGGGGTCTTCGATCGGCACTCGAGAACGTGTTCGAGGCCCTCGTAGGGGCGATCTATCTGGACGGGGGGCTAGAGCCCGCACGCACCTTCGTTCTCGCCACCCTCGGCCCTCGTATCTCACTAGGGTCTCTCGAGGGGCTCGAGCTCGAGCACCCTAAGTCACTGCTACAGGAAATCGTTCAGGCCAGGGGAGGAACGATGTCCTACAGAATCATCAGCGAAGAGGGGCCCCCGCACGCCATGAGTTTCACCGCCGAGGTCATGGTCGATGGCGAGGTTGTCGGCACGGGGGTCGGAACCACCAAGAAGGAGGCCGAGATGTGCGCCGCGCGTGAGGCCCTGAGCAGGATTTCTTCCGCCTGAACGCCGCGCAACCCAGCACTCCACTCAGCCTTCTCTGTGGTAGAATCACCTGCGTTCACACGCCGCGCGCGTCGCGTCGGCTACACCCCCGGCGCCGAGAGGTCACCGTTGCACCTGAGGTCCCTCATACTGAAAGGGTTCAAGTCGTTCGCAGACCGGACCGTCCTTTCCCTGGAGCCAGGAGTTACCGTCGTAGTTGGCCCCAACGGTTCGGGCAAGTCCAACATCGCTGACGCTGTACTGTGGGTCCTCGGCGAGCAGTCCGCGAAGAGTCTCCGCGGCCAGGCGATGGAGGATGTCATCTTCGCCGGTTCCTCGGCCCGCCAGCCCGTGGGTGTTGCCGAGGTCGACCTCGTGCTGGACAACTCCGACGGCACTCTGCCTATCGAGTTCAACGAGGTCACGATCACTCGCCGCATGTTCAGAAGTGGCGAGAGCGAGTACCTGGTCAACCAGTCTCCCTGCAGGCTCATGGACGTCCACGAGCTGCTTCACGACTCCGGGCTCGGACGAGACACCCACTCCATCATCAGCCAGGGCCGTCTCGACGAAGTTCTCAACTCGCGCCCCGAGGACCGTCGCGCACTGATCGAGGAAGCCGCAGGGGTCCTGAAGCACAAGAAGCGTCGCGAGCGGGCCCTGCGCAAGCTCTCGAGTATGGATGCCCATCTCGAGCGGGCCCGTGACATCAGCGCCGAGATCGATCGTCAGCTCCGACCCTTACAACGCCAAGCCTCCCGCGCCGCTCAGCACGCGGAGATCCGCGAGGAGCTGGTGGCCGTCGAGACGGCGCTTGCCGTAGATGACCTGCGGGCGCTCCAACACACGTGGGACGAGCTCGGCAAGCGCGAGAAGGAGCAGGCTGCCGAGATTGAGCTCACGCGTTACCGCCTCGCGGAAAAGGAGCGTGAGCTCGCCACCTTCCAGGCCCTACTCGAGGAGAAGGGACTTTTCGTCGGCGACCTGTCCGAGCAACGCCGGCGGCTGCAATCAGTCCTCGAGCGCATCAACTCGGGCCTGCTTCTGCTCGAGGAGAAGGGCAAGAACCTGATCGAGCGCTTGAGCGAGCTGCGCGCGAAGCTCTACCACGCGCAGACCCGCTCTGAGTCCCGCTCCATCGAGCTCGAGCGTCTTACCGAGGAGCGCGCCGAGACCGACACGCGACTCAAAGTGCTCTACGGACAGCTTGGTGAACTCAGACGCGAGACGGAGACGACCAAGAAAGAGCGCATCGCGGCCGACAAGGCCCTCGCACACATCACCGCGGAGATCAGACGCGGCCGCAAGAACACCGATGACCTCCGTATGGAGGTCTCGATCCTCGAGCAGTCGCTGTCCGCATACCGTCTTGAGGTGGACCTGCTCGCCGAGCGTCTCACGACGCTGCGCGAGCATCGCGCCACGGTCGCGTCAACGCTCTCAAGTCGTCGCACGCGCCTCGAGCAGCTCGATGCCGACCTCACGCGCGCCCGCAAGCTGCGCGCGCTTGCCGACAGCGATGTCGACAAGCGCGTTCGAGTCCTCGATACGCGGCGCAAGGAGCTCGCGGAGGTTCGTGAGCGGCTCACCTCCGCCCGCGCCGGGGTACATGCGCTCGGTGAGGTCGATCGCGCGTTCGAGTCGGCTTCACCTGCACTCGCATGGGCACTCTCACGCCAGCGCGATCTACCGGGTTTTGTGGGACCGCTCGCCGAGCGTATACGCGTTCCCACGGAGTACGAACGACTGCTCGAGCACCTTCTCGGTACCGACCTCTTCGCGGTGCTTGTCGATGACGTCGATGCGGCTGCGCGAATCGCCCAAAGTGCCGCCGAGGAGAGCGAGGGCGAGCTTGCACTCATCCCGCTGGAGGGTCCCCGGACGCCGTCCCGCACTCTGGCTTCGACCGGCACACCACTGATTGATCTCGTCGAGTCCGACCCGTCGCTCCGGCCCGCACTCGCGGCGCTTCTCGGTGACGTGTTCGTCGTCGACTCGTTGCCCGAGGCGGTGCGCGCACTACGGGCCGATACGACCGGCGCCCGGTTCGCGACCCCGGCAGGCGCGATTGCGTGGCCCGGAGGGAAGGTCACCGTTGGCCGGGTCGTGGCGACCGATGGCGCTGGCGTGCTTACCCGCAAGCGCCGCATCACGGAGCTTGAGGACGAAGCGGCCGCCCTCGATATCGCCGTCGGAGAGGCCGAGGCGACCGCCTCCTCGGCAGAGGAGGCGGTCTTTGCCGCCCAGCAGGACGCGCTCGAGCTCGGACAGAAGATCGCCCAGCTTGCCGGTGAGCACGACTCGCTCCGTGAGGAGATAGGTCGTCTCGAGCAGGCGCTAACCTCGCACGATGCCGAAGCCGTGATCATCGAGTCTCGCCGTGAGGAGATCGAGGCTCGCATCGCTAAGGACGCGCCCGGTATCGACACAATCAAGAGTGACATCGTCGCTGCCGAGGCCGGCCTCGAGGACTTCGAGGAACGTGCGGCGAGAGCCCGGGAGCAGCGCGATTCGCGCTTTCGGGACGAGGTTGCGATCAACGAGCGGCTCTCGGCATGTCAGGTCGACATCGCGACCGTCTCCGAGCGTGAGGTTCATCTGAAGCGGCAGATCTCAGCCATAACCTCCGAACTCGCAGAGCTTGCAAACACCGTGACCCAGAGCCGCGAGACTGAGACCGCTCTCGAGCTTTTACGCGAGAGAATCGAGCCGGTTCACGATCTTTATGCTGCTTTGCTTGAGTGCGCTGAGCACTGGGCCGCGAGACTGAAAGATCGCGCTCACTTCGAGCAGGCCGACTCCGAGTCACTGCGCTCGACGATTCACGAGGCCCAGGACGCCGTTCGCGAACTCCAGTCGGTCATCGACTCTCAGTCATCGGTCATGAGTGATATCCGGGTGGACAAGGGGCAGCTGGAGGTACAGGTCAGCACTGCGGTGGCGCGAATCGTCGAGGAGTACGGCGTCCCCCTCGAGCGTGCGCTCGAGCACGATCCGCTCGACAACCGTCACTCAGCCGAGGACCGGGCGCACTCTCTCCGCAAAAGCCTCGAGAACATGGGCCCTGTGAATCCGGTCGCGATGCAGGAGTTCGAGGCACTCAAGGCACGTCGCGATTTCATGAACGATCAGATCGAGGATCTGGTTGGCAGCAGGCAGGCGCTCCAGAAGGTCGTCGCGGCGATCGACCGGAAGATCCGGGACCGGTTCCTCGAGACCTTCGAGCAGGTCAATAACCACTTTCAGGAAGTCTTTACAGTCCTCTTCCCGGGAGGGCACTCATCGCTCGAGCTGACAGAGCCAGACGATCCCGAGGCCACCGGCGTCGAGGTGATTGCCCAGCCACGCGGCAAGAAGCTCTCCAAGATGTCGCTCATGAGCGGCGGGGAGAAGTCCCTGACGGCACTCGCGCTTCTGTTTGCCGTCTACCGGACGCGACCATGCCCGTTCTACATCCTTGACGAGGTTGAGGCGGCACTAGACGACACCAACCTGAGACGGTTCATCGCATTTGCCGACACGATGCGCGCTCACACACAGTTCGTCATAGTCACCCATCAGCGCCGCACTATGGAGATGGCAGACGTTCTCTACGGTGTCTCCATGCAGGCCGACGGCGTCAGCAAAGTCGTCAGCCAGAAGCTTGAGCGTGGCGTCGTAGAGGAGGCAGCCGATGGCCACGCCCTGGTATAAGCGCGTCTCCGAAGGACTCACTAAGAGCCGGGAGCGCCTCGAAGGCGAGCTCAACATCCTCCTTCGGAAGGGTCCAGACCTCGACGAGGAGTTCTGGGAAGACCTCGAGGACGCCTTGGTCGGCGCTGACGTCGGCGCTACAGCAGTGACCGAGATCGTCGACCGCCTTCGCGACAGCGCGGCGCGACAGGCTCTTCCGGATGCCGGAGCGGTGCTCGACCATCTGGCCGACGAGCTTTCTCGTGAGTTCCCGTCCGACACACAGGACCCTCTTGTTGATGGTCCGGTCGTCATCCTCATCGTAGGGGTGAACGGAACAGGAAAGACCACGACGGTCGGCAAGCTCGCGACGGAGGCAGCCCGTGCGGGTCGGAGCGTCCTGCTCGGCTCAGGCGACACCTTCCGAGCGGCAGGGGTCGAGCAGCTCGACATCTGGGCCGAACGGGCAGGTGTGCCCGTCGTACGCCGGAAGCGAGGCGCCGACCCTGCCGCTGTCGCCTTTGACACCGTCCAACTTGCGAACGAAACTCATCCGGACCTCACGTTGATTGACACAGCCGGCCGCCTCCATACCTCGGCCGACCTCATGCGCGAGCTCCAGAAGGTGCAACGCATCGCGGAACGCGAAAGCGACGCTCCGGTGAAGAGCCTCCTTGTCATGGATGCGACAACGGGCCAGAACGGACTTTCGCAGGCGCGCGAGTTCCATGCAGCGCTAGACCTCGATGCGCTCGTCCTGACGAAGCTTGACGGGACCGCCAAGGGGGGCATCGCCGTGGCCATCGTTCGCGAGCTGGGTGTTCCCATCGTGAGAATCGGTGTCGGTGAGGGTGCCGACGACCTCAAGCCGTTCGTACCCGGCGAGTTCGCTCGGGCCCTGATCGGGCGAGGGTGACGGTGCCGGTCTTCGGTCCTGCGGGCAGCGGCGACCGCCTCGCCAGGCGGCTTCTCGTCCCACTCACAGTGCTGCTCGCCGTTCTGGTACTCGTGTTCTGGGTGTTGTTCTCGCCGATCAAGATATCCGGCGACTCGATGCTTCCAGGACTTCACCACGGTGACCGGGTTCTCGTCACTCGCGGCTACGGCACACTTTCACGCGGCGACGTGGTGTACATGGACGCCTCTGCCCTCCGACTTGGACATGGAGGACAAGTCGTCAAGCGCGTCGCAGCACTCCCCGGCGACACAATCCTGGTAAGACGTGGAAGAGCGGTCGTCAACGGCGTGCCGGAGAACGATGATATCCCCGTCCGCCTGAGTGAGGACGACGTGTCCGTCGCAGAAATCACCGTCCCTGCCGACCACGTGTACGTGCTCGGGGATAATCGACCCAACTCCTTCGACAGCCGCTTCTACGGACCGGTGCCGCTGTCCGCCGTCCACGGGCGCCTGGTCTTCCGCTACACCCCGGTCACGCGTCTCGGCACGGTTGACTGAGCCCGTTTCCGCGCACTAGCCTTTACGGACTCGAGAGGAGCCCGTGGATGTTCGAGAACCTATCGCAACGCCTTCAGACGGTCTTCGCCAACCTCACCGGCAAGGGCCGGCTTTCCGATGCCGATGTTGACGCAGCGATGCGGGAGATCCGCGTCGCCCTGCTCGAGGCCGACGTAAACTTCAAGGTTGTCAAGGAGTTCGTCGCACGCGTCCGGGAGCGTGCTGTCGGCGCGGATGTGGCGAAGAGCCTGACCCCAGGACAGATGGTCGTCCGCATCGTCTTGGAAGAGCTTACGGAGCTTCTCGGTGGCACGAACGCGCGACTGGTCTTCAGCGGCCGCATTCCAGGTGTGGTCATGCTCGTCGGCCTTCAAGGCTCCGGTAAGACGACCGCCAGCGCGAAGCTCGCGAACCACCTTCGCAAGCAGGGCAAACGCCCGCTCCTCGTCGCGTGCGATGTCTACCGTCCTGCGGCGATCGACCAGCTTCAGGCTCTCGGACTCGAACTCGACATACCGGTCTACCGGGGTGGTGGGACCGAGCCCGTTGAGATTGCGAAAGCGGGTGTCAAAGAGGCGGTCGCGCAGATGCGGGATGTCGTCATCATAGACACCGCCGGACGACTGCACGTCGACGAGGAGATGATGGTCGAGGCCGCCCTGATCAAGGAGGCGGTGCGCCCCGACCAGATCCTCATGGTAGTCGACGCGATGACTGGCCAGGACGCCGTAACTTCTGCGCAGGCTTTCTCGGAGCGTGTCGACTTCGATGCCGTCATCGTCACAAAACTCGACGGTGACGCGCGCGGAGGAGCTGCCCTCTCGGTCAAGCAGGTCACCGGCAAACCCATCATGTTCGCCGGAGTGGGGGAGAAGCTCGACGCGCTCGAACAGTTTCACCCCGATCGCATGGCGAAGCGGATACTCGGTATGGGCGACGTCGTCTCACTGATAGAGAAGGCTGCTGAAACGGCCGACAGTGAGGCCACCGAGGAGATGGAGGCCCGCCTCAGGCGCGCCGAATTCACCTTCGACGATTTCCTCACCCAGCTTCGCCAGGTTAAGAAGATGGGCGGCCTGGGTAGCATGCTCAAGATGCTGCCTGGTGCCGGACAGCTCAAGGGGCTGGACAGCGCAGAGATCGATGAGCGTCAGCTTGACCGCGTCGCTGCGATCATCCAGTCGATGACCACCCAGGAGCGTGCCAATCCCAAGCTTCTTAACGGATCGCGCCGGGAGCGTATCGCGCGAGGCGCTGGCGTCACGGTCTTCGATGTCAATCAGCTCGTCAAACAGTTCCAGACAGCAAAGAAGCTGATGAAGCAGTTTCAAGCCGCGGGGCCGGGGAAGGGGAGGCACGGGAAGTTCCGCTTTCCCGGCGGGGCACAGCCGCCGTTCTGACCTCGACCACGCTGCGCCGCATACGGTCCACCCGGTTTTTGACCCCTTCGGGGGTATGGCGTATCATGGGCCATCGTTTTGCGTGCGCGTGGCCGCCTCAGGCCACCCTAACCGGAGGTGAACTCTTGACAGTCAAGATCCGTCTTGCCCGCGCCGGCGCGAAGAAGGTCCCCTTCTATCGCATCGTCGCTGCTGATTCACGTTCCCCGCGTGATGGCCGTTTCATCGAGATTCTCGGCCGCTACAACCCGCGCGTCGAGCCCAGCTTCATCGAGCTCGATCTCGAGCGCGCCGATGCATGGCTCGACAAGGGCGCCCAGATGACCGAGACCGTGGCCAAGCTTTACGAGATCGCGAAGAACCCGGATGCCGCGGTGCCGGCGAAGGAGGCCAAGCCCTCGAAGAAGGCTCAGGCTAAGACTAAGGCCGCTGCCGAAGCTGCGGTGCCTGCGGAAGAAGCGCCCGCTGAGAAGCTTCCCGCCGAGGCCGAGGTTGCCCCCGTCGAAGAGGCCGAGGAGGCGCCTGCGGAGGAGCCTGCCGGGGCCACCGAGTAGCGACCGGCCATGCCACGCGCCAGCGACACAGAAGCCCTCGTTCGCTTCCTTGTCACCTCGCTCGTCGACGATGTCGATTCCGTCGACATCGCGAAGCGGGTGTCGGGTGACTCGGTTTCCTACGAGATCTCCCTGCACCCCGACGATGTAGGCAAGGTGATTGGGAGACAGGGCCGAATCATCAAGGCTATCCGCACTCTCGCCCGTGCGTCCGCCGGCTCTACCGGTGAACACGTCGACGTGGAGGTCCTGGGGTAAGCGTCATGAAGGATGCACCCTTCGTCCCTGTGGGGCGGATCGTCAAGGTCCATGGATTGAAAGGGGAGGTCTCGGTGGCTGTGTCCGCCGGTCCCCCCTTCTCCATTCCCGAGAACCTCTCCGTCTGGATCGTCCCTCCGCCTTCAGGACCCACCTGCTACACAGTGGAGTCGGTCCGCCCGGGTCCCAAGGGGCCTCTGGTGAAGCTGAGCGGTTTCTCCGGCCGCGCGGATGCGGAGGCCCTGCGCGGGCGCACCCTGGTCGCCCACCCTGAAGACCTGCCCGATGGTTGGGGCGACACCCCGGAGGGGGATCTCGGCCTGCGTGTGACCGATGTCGAGCGTGGAGAGATCGGAACGGTCGTTGATGTCATAGCCACCGGAGCCAATGATGTCTGGGTGCTCGCGGATGGACCCTACGGCAAGGTACTGGTGCCGGTGATCGATGACGTAGTCCTCGAAATCGATGACAATGCGCGCACCGCGACCGTTCGCCTGTTGCCGGGCCTGATCGATGAGGAAGGCGCTCCCACGTGATCGTCGATGTGATCACCATCTTTCCCGGGATGTTCGACGGGCCTATGTCCGCCTCCATGGTTGGGCTGGCACGCGAGCGAGGGTTGCTCGAACTTCGCGTCCATGACTTGAGGGACTACACTGAGGACCGCCATCGCTCCACCGATGACTACCCCTACGGCGGCGGCCCCGGGATGGTCATGCGCCCCGAACCGCTCTTCCGCGCGATACGGGCGGTACAGGCCCATGGCCCTGGCAAAGCCACTGTCGTTTTCCTGACTCCCGGTGGCGAGCGCTTTACGCAACCCACCGCTCGGCGTCTGTCCTCCGAGGACCGATTGCTTCTTGTGTGCGGACACTACGAAGGGTTCGATGAGCGGGTCTTCACCTGTGCCGATCTTCGACTTTCCATCGGCGACTATGTGCTGACCGGCGGAGAGCTTCCGGCGATGGTTGTCATCGACGCCGTCGCACGCCTGATACCCGGTGTCCTCGGTCACGAGGAATCCGCTGCTGATGAGTCGTTCTCCGAGGGACTTCTCGAGTATCCTCAGTACACACGTCCCGCGACCTTCGAGAACCTGAACGTCCCCGAGGTGCTGTTGAGCGGGAACCACGCCCGTATCGCCGAGTACCGCCGCCGCCAGTCCGTGATTCGAACCGCCCGGATGAGGCCCGAACTGCTGAACGATGCTCACCTGTCCGACGAAGAGCGAGCACTCGTCGAAGAAGTGCTCGAAGGGAGCCTTGACTGTGACTGAACCCAACGAGACCGTGCCGACGACCGAAACCGAGCAGCACAAGACGGCCACCCACTTCGGCCGCTGGCTCGTCGAGACGGCTGTCATGATTGCACTGGCTTTCCTGCTCGCACAGGGGATCAAGACCTTCGTCGTCCAGCCATTTGTCATCCCGACGGGCTCCATGGAACCCACCATCATGACTGGCGACCGGGTGTTGGCCGAGAAGATATCGTTAAGGTTCCGCGATCCTCGCACAGGCGAGATTGTCGTCTTCGACGACCCGACGGGCCGCCATCCGCAGCTCATCAAGCGGGTTATCGCGATCGGCGGACAGACGGTCGACATCCAGGACGGGTCGGTCGTGGTGGACGGAACACCCCTCAACGAGCAGTACGTCCACGGCAAGGTCACCGATCCCGGAACCATTCCGCTCCCGATCACGCTCGCCGAGGACGAAGTCTGGCTCATGGGCGACAACCGGCCCAACTCGGGTGACAGCCGCTTCATGGGTCCCATTTCCGAATCCATGGTCCGCGGCAGGGCCTTCTCCATCTACTGGCCGATGGACCGCATCTCAACACTCGCTCTGCGCTGAACCACGGTCCCGATGGGGGTTTGCATAGCCGAGGAGAGGTGGTCTATACTTTCGCCTTGCGCCTTAACG
>JACUUN010000164.1 GCA_014859265.1 Coriobacteriia bacterium | reverse complement strand
GCGGCCGCGTCGAGCCTGCCGCCGGTAAGCGTCTTGCCATCGAGCGTATCGAGCGGCTCGACCGTATCGAGGATCGCACTCTTGAGACCTGCGGAATCGAGGGCGGGGGCGTGCGCTTTGAGCAGTGCGGCCACGCCCGCAACGTGAGGCGCTGCCATAGAGGTCCCGCTCTTGTAACCGTGCGCATCGCTGTAGTCTACGCCGCCGTCGCGAACGAGAGAGTCGATCTCGACGTCGTCGACCCACACTCCGCTTCCGGGGCCACCCGAGTACACCGAGTCGAGGATGAAGGCGAACTGGGCGCGCGTCCCGGTCAGCGAGGTCGTCTGCAGCCCGTAGTTCCTGAACTCCCCGGTCGCGCCTCCGATGACCGCCAGGACGGTCCAGATCAGGGCACCCTGGGGTTTCGCAACCAGGACAAGCCAGTCGTCGCTCGAGACCGTGTCCAAGCGCGCCTTGAAACGCACGGCGATGCGGTCGGCCTCGGTGAGTGAGACATAGTCGCGCGTGTAGATCCACGATTCCTCACCGGCGAGGTATCCATCAAGCGGGACGTGTCCCGCCGAGTGCAATGGGCTTGCATACCGTGTGGAGCTGAGCGTCCACGGATTGAACTCATAGTAACTCGTGTTCCACGCTCCCAGGGTGTCGAACGGGTCGGAAAACACGGTCGTCGCCGTGTAGGTCGCCCCAGGTACCGTGCTCAGGATCGCCACACCCGGTGCGCCGAGGTCGACACTCGTGGCGCCGTAGTTCGACCAGCTCGCGAGCGTGTCGGTGCGGTCGGTCGCCGCGACAGCCACGATGTTCTCGAGGTCGTACGAGGCCGGATAGCTTGGCGAGGAGTCGTTGTTGCTCCCCTCGTTGCCCGCGGCGCACACCACGAGCGCGTCGGATGCGGCAATGGCGTCGTAGAACGCCTGCGAATAGCTCCCTCCGCCGAGCGACATATTGATGATGTCGGCTCCGTTGGCGCTCGCGTAGGTGACCGCCTCGGCGATGTCCGATGTCCGCCCACTGCCGTCGTCCCCGAGCGCTTTGAGCGCCATGATCCGCGCTTCCCACGCCACGCCCGCCACACCGAAGCCGTCGTTGCCCACCGCAGCGATCGTGCCGGCGACGTGCGTGCCATGCCCGTGGATGTCCATCGGGTCAGCGTTGTCCTCGGCGAAGTTCCAGCCAAGCCCGCTCCACATGTTGGGCGCAAGATCAGGGTGCTCGTAGTCGACACCCGTGTCGATGACCGCCACAAGCACGTCTGGCCCGCCGGTGGTAACCGTCCAGGCGTCTGGCGCCTTGATGTCGGCGCCGGGCGTCCCGCCACTCTGACCGGTGTTCTCGAGCGCCCACTGCTCGCCGAAACGCGGGTCGTCAGGAACGGTCGTGATGCTCACCGGATAGTCCGGCTCGGCGTAGAGCACGGAAGGGTCCGCGTGGTAGCGGCGCATGACCTGCTCTGCCGAGGAACCCCTCGGCACCGTCACGAGGTCGTAGCCGGGCATGCCCCGCAGGCCGCGGATGCGCGTGGCGCCCGCACGCAGGTGGGCCACACTCTGAGCGGCAACGTTGAACTCGGCCTGTGGCGCGAAGCGCACGATAAGCTCATTCGACCCAGCGTCTGCCCCGGATACGAACGGAAGTCCCATGGCTGAGACAGGAAATATGGCAAGAATCGCGACCAGCAGCGTGACAAGAGTCGGCATGCTGCGCAGCAGAATGTTTCGAAGGTGCATCCTGGGGTCTCTCTCACGGTCCCGAGCGGATAGTCTCTCTCTGATTACATCGGCACGAGAGACCGGACGCGTTAAAGTGTACCGCAGCCGGAGGCGATGGAGACAGCCACGCTCATCGCCTATGTCTCACGGCTGCATCACGGCATCAGTACTTCGATAATCCCCCACCCGAAGTACTGGTCGAGGAAGTAGGTCACCAGTCCCGCGATCATCAGCACCACGAGGAACCCGAGCAGCCCGGCCATCACGCGACCGATGAACGTGAGGAACCGCCGCATCGGCGAGATCTTGGGCACGTACACGGCTGCGCGGGCCGCGAAGTCCTCGGCAGCATTGACCTTCACCGGCACCACGGCACCCGAGTCATGTACGCGCTTCTTGCCGCTGGTCCGACGTCCGTTCTCCGGCTGCTTGTAGTAGCCCGAGTAGTAGTCACCGTAGTAGCC
>JACUUN010000051.1 GCA_014859265.1 Coriobacteriia bacterium | reverse complement strand
GTCCGTGTCGCGGAGAACATCGCGTCTGCGGAGCGCGTCTGGGATGCCGACGATACCAAGGTCGCCGAGGTGGCCCGGGACTTCTACGATCTCATGACCTCGCTCGAGTTCCTGCCGAACTCGCCGACACTCATGAATGCCGGCCGTGAGCTCCAGCAGCTCTCGGCGTGCTTTGTGCTGCCGGTCGCCGATTCGATGGAGTCGATCTTCGGCGCCGTGCGCGACACAGCCATCATTCACAAGTCGGGTGGCGGAACGGGCTTCTCCTTCTCGCGCCTGCGTCCTGCCGGTGACCAGGTCCGTTCCACCCAAGGCGTGTCGAGCGGTCCCGTCTCGTTCATGCGCGTCTTCAACCAGGCTACCGAAGCGGTCAAGCAGGGCGGGACACGCCGCGGCGCGAACATGGGGGTGCTGCGTATCGACCACCCCGACATCCTCGACTTCATCTCCTGCAAGGCCGATGGAGACTTCGCCAACTTCAACATCTCGGTCGCTCTGACCGAGGACTTCATCGAGGCCGTGAAGGCTGGAGCTCCCTACCAGCTGCGCAACCCCCGGAACAGAGAGGCTGCTGGCGAGCTTGACGCGCGGGAGGTCTATGAGGAGATCGTCCAGATGGCGTGGGCCACGGGCGATCCGGGCATCATCTTCATCGATCGCATCAATCGCGATAACCCCACTCCCCACCTCGGAGAGATCGAGTCGACGAATCCCTGCGGCGAGCAGCCTCTCCTGCCCTACGAGGCGTGCAACCTAGGTTCTATCAACCTGTCCAGGTTCGTGACGATGGGCGATTCCGGTCCGGTAATCGCCTGGGACCGCCTCGGCGACGTCGTGCATCGCGGAGTCCGCTTCCTTGATGACGTCATCGAGGTCAACCAGTACCCGCTGCCGGAGATCGACGAGCTGGCGCGCGGCAACCGTAAGATCGGCCTGGGCGTCATGGGTTGGGCGGACATGCTCATCAAGATGGATATCGCCTACGACTCTGATGAGGCGGTGGCGCTCGGCGAGAAGGTCATGGGCTATATCGATGCCGAGGCCAAGGCGGCCTCGCGTAAGCTCGCCGGGGAGCGTGGCGCATTCCCGAACTTCGTCGGCTCGATCTACGACACGCCGGATGGTGGCCCGATCCGCAACGCAACCGTGACCACTATCGCGCCGACCGGCACGCTCTCGATCATCGCCAACTGCTCCTCGGGCGTCGAGCCGCTCTTTGCGGTTTCCTATGTCCGCACGGTCATGGACAACGACCGTCTCATCGAGGTCAACCCGATGTTCGAGGAGGTGGCTGTCAAGCGCGGCTTCTACAGCCAGGAACTGATGGCGCTCATCGCCGATCACGGTAGCGTCCATGCCATCGACGAGGTGTCCGAGGACGTTCAGCGTGTCTTCGTTACAGCGCACGACATCGAGCCCGTCTGGCACATCAAGATGCAGGCAGCGTTCCAGACGCATACCGACAACGCGGTCTCCAAGACGGTGAACTTCGGGAGCGATGCGACCGCTGACGACGTCCGCCACGTCTACGACCTCGCCTACGAGCTCGGCGTGAAGGGTGTGACGATCTACCGTGACGGTTCCAAGGACAACCAGGTTCTCTCGACCGGCAAGACCTCGAAGAGAGGCACGACCGAGACGGTGGTCCGGTCCGGCGAGATCGAGCCCCGGCCGCGGCCTATGGTCACGCAGGGCCGGACGGAGAAGATCCTCACCGGCTGCGGCAACCTTTACGTCACTGTGAACTGGGACGAAGAGGGGTTGTGCGAGGTGTTCACCCAGATGGGTAAGTCGGGAGGGTGCGCGTCATCGCAGTCCGAGGCGCTCTCGCGTATGATCTCGGTCTCGCTGCGCGCGGGCGTCGATCCGGAGGCGATCACCAAGCACCTCCGGGGCATCCGCTGCCCGAGTCCGTCGTGGGCTGAGGGCGGCAAGGTGCTCTCCTGTGCCGACGCGGTGGGTATCGTCATGGAGCACGCGCTCTCCTACGTGCATACCGGCGAGGCGCCCAGTGGCGTCGTGAAGAGCACGGATGCGCTCGACTACCTTTCGGGCGCGTGTCCGGAGTGCGGCGGGGCGCTCGAGCACGAGAGCGGGTGCGCGGTCTGTCGCGCGTGCGGCTTCTCGAAGTGTTCGTAGAGGGATTCTCAGAGGTCGACCAGTAGCGGCCTCTTCAGGCAGAGGAGGCACCGGCGTGGTCCTGTCAGACCGTACGATCAAACAACAGATGCTCGCGGGCCGTATCCGCATCGAGCCGTGCGACCCGGAGGACATTCAGCCGTCGAGTGTGGACCTCCACCTCGGCGACAGCTTCCAGGTGTTCCGCAACTCGCGCTATCCCTACATAGATCCCTCTCGCGAGCAGTCCGGCCTGATGGAGCTCGTGAAGGCTACCGCCGAGGAGCCCTTCGTACTACACCCCGGGGAGTTCGTGCTCGGTACGACCATCGAGCGCATTGTGCTCGCGAACGACCTCGTCGCGCGGCTCGAAGGCAAGTCGTCGCTGGGCAGGTTGGGCCTGCTCATCCACTCGACTGCGGGCTATGTCGATCCCGGCTGGGATGGGCGGCTCACCCTCGAGCTCTCCAACGTCGCGAACCTGCCGATCGTGCTGATGCCCGGCATGCCAATCGGGCAGATCTCGTTCTACCAGATGACGACACCGGTCGACCGGCCGTATGGAACGCCGGGACTCGGCAGCAAGTACCAGGGGCAGGCAGACGTCACGTCGAGTCGGATGTTCAAGAACTTCGACGAGCGGTAGTCGCGGCCTAGAGGCCTTCGGTCATCTTGCTCACGATGGGTGTCGGCACGAAGCCGGCGAGGTACTTGCCCCATGTGGACTCCATGAAGGGCAGCCAGCGTAGTTTGCGACGAATGTTCGAGCCGATGTGACCCACCGCCCGCGAGTACGCTGCTAGCGCGTCGTCCGGCGCTGAGGATGCGATCGCCATCCCCGCTGCAGCACCCGAGTTCATGGCGTAGGAAATCCCCTCGCCCGAGGTCGGCGACATGAAGCCGCCGGCTTCTCCGGCGAGAAGAACGTGGCTGCGGCCCGCGACGACATCGGCCGCCGAGCGCACGTGGAGCGCGACGGATGCCTCTCGTTTCACCATCTCGCCCAACTGGGGAAGGGTCGCTCGCAGGATATCCATAGTTTGGTCCTGCTTCTCGTGGGGTCGCCTCGTCTTCGGGTAGTAGACCGAGCCGACGAGCGCGACCTCGCCCTTGGGCACGATGTAGGAGTACGCGTAGCTGTCGCCGATGTCACGCATGTAGATGCAGTCGAAGTAAGGTTCAAGTTCACCCTCAAGCTTGCAGAAGTCTTGCAGCGTGACATAGGTGGAGACACTACCTTCGCCGAGAGTGCGGCGGACGGTTGAGCGGGCACCGTCCGCGCCGACGAGGTTGTTGCAGCGCACGGTGTGGTCATCGCCAGCGACACTCACTGTGACGGACACGCCCCCGGCGTCCTGCGTGAATCCCTCGACTGGGCTCGAGCTTACGACGTGCACATTTCCGGGAAGCAGTGAGACGAGCCAGTCGTCGAACTGGCGGCGGTCGACGTTGAGGAAGCGCAGCGAGGTGGGCTTGCGAATGCCCCGGTCCCAATCGACGTAGCGGAAGTTGACGTGCTCCGGTGTGCGCACCATCGATCGGGGGATGGGCGCGATTCCTGCGATGAACTCCTGGGCGTGCTCGTTGAGCATGCCGCCGCAGCTCTTGTCCCTCGGCATCGAGGAGGACTCGAGCACGAGGACGGTGCCCCTCGCCGCCGCCTTCATCGCCGCCATCACACCGGCCGGTCCGGCTCCGACTACGACGGTGTCATACTCTGCACCGAATGCTGTGGTCGTGTGCGTCACTCTGCCCCCGAGGGTTCTGCGACCGCGGCGCGATCGACTTCGGCATGCCGGACCGCAGAGCGCCCGGCATGCCGGGGACCAGACTCTCCGCAACGCATCAGGATAGTGGATTCCCGTCGCGTTCGCATGTGCTCACCCCCTCACTACGACCGCAGAGTGCGCATCCCTGCCTGTCCACTGTCGGGAAGGGCGGTGTATGATGCGCTGATATGGGGGGCAGCCGGGAGGCGGATGCGATGGCACGGTGCTGGGAGGTACGTGGTTGCGACGAGGAGATGCAGGCCGAGTGTTTGCATGAGACGACGTTCCACGACCGCTGTCCTGCCAAGTGTGCGTTTGCGGTGTGCGACTTTCCGCAAAACGCGGTCACGGGCGACCCCGCGCTCGTCTTTGCCCCGGACGTCGATCGCGAGCAAGCAATCAAGGAGTCATGCCTGTACTGCGCCTTCTTCCTGACACGGGGCCCCCGGCTCTGACAGACACTGGAGGTCGACGGAGGCCGGGAGGCTTGTGGAGCGTGGCTTCCTGACCGGATACATAGGGAGGTTCGCCGATGTGCCCGTTCCGGTGCGCCAACGACACCACTGACTACTTCCTGTGGACCCTCGTTCGCGACGTGTTCTACGCGCTTGCCGCGACGTGCGTGCTCTGCGCCGTACACCGCATCGCAGGTGGCGTGCTACTGGGAGCCCGTATCACGGCGCTGCGGGAGGTGGGCGAGGCCTACACCCCCGAGGAGCGCGAAGTTCTCATCCACAAGATCAAGCACGGCTCACTCACGCGGTAGGCCGGTGACGACGGTGGCGCTGCTCAGGTGGGCTCGTCGTTTACCGGAGTGGCCGAGGCCGATGAACTCCTTGCGTCATCGCCCGAAGCGTTTCTGATCGGCGCGCTCTTCACGCAGGGCATTCCTGCCGAGCGGGCGTGGGCGGGGCCGTGGCTGGGCCGCGAGAGGCTCGGGCATCTCGATGTCGAGCGGCTTGCGGCTGAACCGGCATCGGTCGTCGCGGCCGTCTAACAGCCGCCCATGTTGCACCGCTTCAAGAATACGCTCCCTATGTGGGTCTCTTCGGCGGCGCAGCGGACGCGAGCGCGGGCAGGTAGCCTACGATGTCCAGGTGCGCCGGGTCTTCGGTCGCAGCGGCCTCGTATCTCGGGACACGTTTGAGGAGATCGAGGCGGCTGCCGTGCTCATCTGCCTGGAAGCTCCGGGAACGCTGGATCTGGCAGCGTGGCTTATCGGGCGCGAGACGCGCCTAGTCCATCGCGCGGAGCACGAGCCCCGAGAGCAGCTTGGGGTAGAAGTACGTCGACTTCTGCGGCATCGTCTCACCAGCGAGCGCGACGGCCCGCATCTGCTCCACACGTGTGGCGCGCAGGACGAATGCGACGTCGTGTTCGGCGACAGCCGCGACGGCCTCGCTCGCATCCTTGACGAATGAGAGCCGCTCGAGCGTGTGGGGGCGATCGGGGTGGATGTCAAGCAGCGGGTCGAGGACGAGTTCCTGCAACACGGTGACGTCGAGTTCCTTCCAGGCCTCCGAGCGTTCAAGCGGGATCAGCGCCCCGGGGGCTGCATCCGGTCGCAGAGAAGCAACGAATGGAGCGTTCCCACCACGCATCACAACCACGAAACCGGGCGTTTCGAGCGATGCGAGAGCGTCCTCGATCGACGCGTCGGCGGGAATCTCCGCGAGTTCGAACGTCTCAGCCATAGCGATGCGGAATGCGGCGGCATCGAACTCCCGGGGCGCGTTGGCGACCCGGTGGGTGGGCAAGACTACGAGTCCCGGGTCGTCCATGTTCACAAGGGCCATCATCACAAAGTCGTATGCGGGATCGGTCGGCAAGACACCGGCGTTCGCCGCCGCCGCGCGCCGCTCGTCGCGGTACGCGAGAGCGGTCACGTACCGGTGGTGGCCATCGGCGATGAAGATCTGCTTGGGCTCTAGCGCCGCCGAGACACCGGCGATCGCGTCGCGGTCGGTCAGCGCCCAGACATCGCTTACAACTCCATCATCATCGGTCGCGGTCATGACGAGCCTGCCCGACATCGCCTGTTCGAAGTAGCCGTCGGTGACCCGGTCGGGGTCGCTGTACAAGCCGAACACCTGACTGAAGTTGGCCGCGCACGCTTTGGTGAGGTTGAAGCGGTCCCCGAGCGCCTTGGGTAGCGTGCGCTCGTGAGGGAGGACCACGCCCTCTTCGAAGGCGCGCAACTCCACTTCGCCGATGAAGGCGCGCCGCCGCATCTCGCGCCCGTGAAGCAGATAGCGCTGCTCCAGGACGTAGATGGTGGGCACGCGGTCCCGGACGAGCACACCCGTGTCGCGCCACTCGCGCCAGCGGTAGCGTCCGGTCGCATACCTGTTGCCGGGCGTGGCGGGGTCCAGCGAGCCCTCCGGCAGCTCAAGCGCGACGACGTTGTTGGCGCTGCGCGTGAGCAGGGACGTGCGCTGCTGCTCGGAAATCACATCGTAAGGAGGAGCCGTGAGGTCCGAGATATCGGGGGATGTCCGCGCGTATGTGTATGCCTTGAAGGGGCGGAACCGGGCCACCAGGGGTCCTCTCGTTCGTCTGGGAGGTTTGAAGGCCTTCTCGTGCGGCGTCGATCTGCCTACGGGCCCGGCCAGTCAGTCTAGCGGATGGGGCGTGCTCCGACCAGGAATCCCCGTCAGCCAAGTAGTGCCCGGATGCCGACGAAGATAAGCATCCCCGCGATGGTGGCCCCAAGGAAGCTGCGTGTACGCTGGTAGATGAGGGCGGTGGGAAGTGCCGCCAGCAGGTACGGGTTGCGAAGGGTAATCAGGTACTCGCCGCCGGGTCGCAGCACCTCTCCGGCGACGAGAGACCCCATCACGGCCGCGGGTACGTAGGAGAGCCACCGGACGAAGGGTTCGGGGAGGCGAAGCCGGGAGACGACGGCGATCGGCGGGAAGCGCACGGCGAAGTTCGCGATCGCCATCAGTACGATGACCGCCCAAATGTAGGTGGTGCTCACCGGAACGCCACCGCCCCGACCGTCGCGGCGCCTATGGAGGCGATCACGATGAGCCAGCTTGACGGGATGATGATCCCGAGCGCCGAGAGCGCCGGAAGCCCTATGGCGAGCATCGCCGCGAAGGCTGCCACGGCCATCTGGCGGCGGTCCTCGGCCAGCGCGATGAGCAGGGCGGTGAACATCGCGGGCATCGCGAAGTCGACTCCCCACCGCGACGGGTCGCCGATGAGCGAGGCGGCGAGCGCTCCGGCGGCTGTTCCGGCGACCCAGCCGGCCCATGCTATGGCGCCCACTCCTGCCATCGACGCCCCCGAGGAGGCACCCGTTCGGCGATCGCTTACGTTCACGGCAAACGTCTCATCGGTGAGCATGAAGGCGAGCAGCGCCTGGTTGCCGAGGGGCATGTCCTTGAGGTGTGGTGAGAGCGTAGCGCCGAACAGCATGTAGCGCAGGTTCACGACGGTCGTCGCGGCCACCACGGCGAGCACGCTCGCGCCCTCTTTCATGAGGTTGAGAGCGATGAACTGGCCTGCCCCCGCAAGCGCGGTCGCCGAGCAGACGACCGCCTGCAGCGCAGAGAATCCTATGGCGGTTGCAATCACGCCGAATGCAGCGCCAACGGGCACGTAGCCGAGGAAGATAGGAAGGCCGAGGCGGACTCCCCGCATGAAGCGGGAGCGCCGGGTCGGGGGAGCGGGTGTGCGTGTGGGAGCGGACACGGTGCAGATGGTAGCACCACCCGCCGCACATGTGGCGTGGTTCTTGCGAGCCTCTTGGACAGGCGGCACGCTCTTCACGCCGGTGTCGGGCGCGCTACAATAGGGGTAGCGCAGGACCTCCCCGAGGAGGCGAGAGAACGATGCAGTTCGTCATCGATTGTCCGGTCGACGGTCCCGTGGAGGTCTCTCTCGAGGACATCGACACGGTGGTCCTGCGCGAGCCCGAGCAGGCCGACATCGTTTTCACCTGCCCCAGCTGCGGCACCGAGATCGGCGTCACAGTCCGCGTCCCCGCGTTTCTTCTCTCGGCGATCGAGTCACTTGCCGAGGAGACAGGCGGCTACTCAGCGCCGCTTGCAGGGATGGTAGCGCTCACCGTGGAGGTCGAGGGCATCGATGCGAGTACCGAGAATGACCAGGAGCGTGCAGACGCATACTGCGAGTACTTCCGCCGTCAGCTCGCCTGCGTCGAGTGTGTCGACGACGCGCTTCACGAGATCGACTCGGAGCCTTAGGACTCCCTACTTCCAGGTGGTAAAGGGCGGCTTCCTGCGTCGGCTTCGCGTTCGATTCGAGAGCCACACTGGAATGATGAGCACGAGTCCTGTCGCGAATCCTCCGACGTGGGCCCACCAGGCGACGCCCCCCGACGCCGCTTCAGGCGAGATGGACCCGATACCCTGGACGAGCTGTATGAGGAACCAGAAGCCGATGACGAAGGCGGCCGGTATCTGGGCGACCTCTATGATGAAGAACACCGGGATCAGCACGAGCACGTGTGCCTTTGGGAAGAGCAGCAGGTATGCCGCGAGCACGCCGGCGATCGCCCCGCTCGCGCCGAGGAGCGGGATTTCGGACGGTCCCTCGATGGCGATATGGGCAAGTGTGGCGATGATGCCGGTCGCCAGATAGAACCCCACGAATCTCGGCCGCCCAAGCGAGTCTTCGACGTTGTTGCCGAAGATCCACAGGTAGAGCATGTTCCCGCCGAGATGCAGCCAGCCTCCGTGGAGGAACATCGCAGTCACCAGGGTGATGAGGACCTGCGGGGAGAAGGGCTCGGCGACGACGCGGGCCGGCGTGACCGCCCAGATATCGATAAAGGCGAGGAGCTCGGCATCGGAAAGGGTCACCTCGTAGGCGAATGTAGTGGCATTGGCCAGCAGAAGCGCCACCGTGACCAGGGGGAAGCGCCGGGTGGGGTTGTCATCCCTGATGGGAATCATCGGCGTGTGTCTTCTGCTACCATCGTGAGCGCGAGTGTAGCGCACACCGCGTTATGAGTGTCGAGGAGGACTCACATGTTCGGAGGAATCGAGTTCCTGTTCTGTGGGGGCGCCGCCATTCTGCTGGTGATCGCCCTCGCCGTCATCGTCCTGTACAATCGGCTCGTCGTACTCCGCAACCGGGTCCAGAACGCGTGGTCCCAGATCGACGTGCAGCTGCGTCGTCGCTACGACCTGATTCCGAACCTCGTCGAAACCGTCAAGGGCTACATGACGCATGAGGCCGAGACGCTTCAGAAGGTCACCGAGGCGCGCAACATGGCCATCAACGCCCAGACCGTCAAGGAGCAGGGCCAGGCCGAGAACATGCTCTCCTCGACGCTGAAGAGCCTCTTCGCCGTCGCCGAGGCCTATCCGGACCTCAAGGCGAACCAGAACTTCATGATGTTGCAGGAGGAGCTGTCCGGGACCGAGAGCAAGATCGCGTACGCGCGGCAGTTTTACAACGACTCGGTGATGAGCTTCAACACCGCCACCCAGTCATTCCCGGCCAACCTCATCGCCGGCATCCTCGGCTTCGTCCAGCAGGACTACTTCGAGATCGAGGTTGAAGCGCGCGAGGCCGTGAAGGTGGAGTTCTAGGCCGAACCGCGCGAATGCCCCGGGTGCGCCCGGTCGTCTGAACCATTCACGTACTCCGGGGAGCCTACAGCATGTACGATCAAATCACTGCGAACAAGCTCAAGAGTGCCGCGATGATCGGCATCTTCGTGCTGCTCGTGCTCGCCGTTGGATGGGCTTTCGGCTACGCCACGGACTGGGGCGCCGGCGGTCTTATCCTCGCGCTGATAGTCTCCTTTGCGATGGCATGGGGCTCGTACTGGTACTCCGACCGCATCGTGCTCTCCATGAGCAGGGCGCGTCCGGTCGAACGTGACACCGAGCCATATCTTGTGAACGTCATCGAAGGGCTCTCTATCGCTGCTGGGCTACCCGTTCCCAAGGCCTATGTCATCGACGACCCTGCGCCTAACGCCTTTGCCACTGGCCGCAACCCGGATAATGCGGCCATCGCGGTAACCCGGGGTCTGATGGAGAAGCTCGACCGCCTCGAGCTTGAGGGGGTCGTCGCCCATGAGCTCGCCCACGTCAAGAACTACGATACGCTCGTCCAGACTATGACCGCCGTACTCGCCGGAACCGTGGTCCTGCTCTCGGATTGGATGATGCGCTCCTTGTGGTGGGGCGGGGGTCGCCGCAGCCGCAAGCAAGGGGGCGGGCAAGCGCAGGCCGTCTTCATGCTGATCGGCATCATCCTGGCGCTGATAGCACCCTTATTTGCAGCTCTGATCCAGATGGCGATTTCCCGCAAGCGTGAGTACATGGCCGACGCGAGCGGAGCACTGCTGACACGCTATCCACCCGGTCTCGCGAGCGCGCTGCGCAAGATCGCCGGCGACCACGAGAAGCTCAAAGTAGCCAACAAGGCGACCGAGGCCCTCTACATCTACAATCCCCTGCGCGACTACGGCGGCGGGCTCAACGCGCTCTTTAACACCCATCCGCCGATCGAGGAGCGCATCAAGCGTCTCGAGGCGATGTGACGTGGCTGCGCTGACGTACCCGGTGGTCGACCCGGTGATCTTCTCGTTCGGCCCATTCGCGGTGAGGTGGTACGGCCTCGCCTACGTCGCCGGCTTCATCGTTGCCATCCTCATCGTGGCGCGGCTCAACCGAAGCTGGGAGGTCGGGCTTTCGGAAGACGACCTCTTCAGCATGTTTCTCTACGGTTCGTTAGGTCTGGTCATCGGGGCGCGGGTCGGATACATGCTCTTCTATGCGCTGCCGCAACTAATATCCGACCCGCTGTCGCTCTTCCGGACTACCGAGGGAGGTATGTCCTTTCACGGCGGACTCGCGGGCATCATCATCGCTGGCTACCTGCTTTCGCGGAAGATCGGCGTGCCGCTGCTCCGGCTTTCAGATCTCGTCGCGGCAGGCGCGCCTGTGGGGATCTTCTTCGGGCGCCTTGCGAACTTCATCAACGGCGAACTGTGGGGTCGGGTGACCGAGGTGCCATGGGGGATGGTGTTCCCGGGAGCAGGGCCCCTACCGCGTCACCCGTCCCAGCTTTACGAGGCTGCCCTCGAGGGAGTCGTCCTGTTCGTGGTGATGTTTCTGCTTGCGCGGCGCAAGCGGCCGGACGGCGAGATGTCTGGCTGGCTGTTGACGTTCTACGGAGTGTTCCGCTTCCTGCTCGAGTTTGTTCGCGAACCCGACGCGCACCTGGGAGCGGTGTTGGGACCCTTCTCCATGGGGCAGATGCTCACACTGCCTGTGTTCGCGGTGGGTGTGTGGCTGCTCTGGCGCACGAGGGTGTCGTCAGAATCGGGGAGCGGGCAGGCGTGATCACGCTTCGGAGCAGATGTCTCCGAGTATCTTCCAACACGGTTCCTCGCGGTTCAGGCAGCGGACACTCTCGCCGGGCTTGAGCGCCGCGGGCGGCTGGCACTGGGTGCAGAAGAATCGCGGGAGCGACCCTACGAGATCCTTGAGATCCGGGTCGTCGTAGGGTGACGCTTCTGGCTGCTCGACTATGTGCAGTAGATAGCAGGGCATGCGTCAACTGTAGTCCTGAGGCAACAGGTGCGCAACGAGGATGCCTGTTCGTTGACCGCTCAGTCGCCCGCTCGTATGCTTCGGCGGAGACGCCGAGGAGGTAGCGTGAAAGAGTTCTGGACGAACCATAAGAAGACCATACTGATCGTCGTCGCCGTGATCGGCATACTGGCACTCGTCGGTGCGGGACTCGCGCTGGCGCTGCTCGGAAAGAAATCTTCCGAGGAGCCGAAGGAGGTTACTTCCGCCTGGCCGGTGGCCGAGCGGGAGCGTACCGTGACAAAGCCTCCCGAGCCGGTGCGATGGCCGCTCACGGGTGTCGAGGTGGCTCCGGGTGAATCGCCTGCCGACGTACGTGTTCTGTCGGTGAAGATCGAGAACTCGGCCGCGGCACGCCCGCAGACCGGGCTGGACATGGCGGATATCGTGTATGAGTCGCTCACGGAGGGAGGCATCACACGCTTCAACGCGCTGTTCCACTCGCAGACCCCTCCGGAGATCGGCCCCGTCCGCAGCGCCCGGATGTCCGATACGCAGCTGGTGCCTCAGTACTCGGCTCTTTTCGCCCACTCCGGTGCCAACTCGGGCGTGCTGGGTGCTATTCGCTCCACCGGTCTCGAGGTCGTCGACCACTCAGGAGCGAGCGCGGCATACCGGCGGGTTTCGGACAGGCGCGCGCCTCACAACCTGTACATGGACCCGGCCCGTGCCCGGGAGATCGCCATATCCCGCGGTTACTCCGCAACCCAGGAACTCAAGGGTCTCCAGTTCTCACCGTCGGCCGAATCGACTCTGACTGTCTCGCGAGTCGTCATCCCGTTCTCGAACGCCAACAGTGTGGCATGGGATTACAACGCCGACAGGGGTGTGTACCAGCGTTCGAACAACGGTCAGGCTCATAAGGACCGGGTGTCCGGCGAGCAGTACTCGGCACATAACGTGGTCGTCCTGTGGACCCGCACGACCGCCACCGGTCCGCGGGGTATCGGCGGTAGGACACTCGAGATCGCCCTTGTCGGTAACGGGCGAGCGTCGATCTTTCGTGACGGGATCCGGATCGATGGCGTCTGGGAGACCGACGGAAGCTCGCCGCCGGTTTTCAGGGACGATGAAGGTGCGCTCGCCCGCCTGGCGCCTGGCAACACGTGGTTCCAGGTCGTCCCACTCAACGTCAACATATCCATGCAGTAGGCTGGCGTAGCCGCCTATTCCGCACCATGCCGCACCATGCCGCTGCTTGTACCGCGTGCTCCGGCGCAGGTACAATCGAAGACCGTTCATCCCGGGTCCGCCAAGCCGGACCCGCCCGATCTGACGCGAAGGAGCCCCGACAGTGAGTGACGCAGCCAAGGAGACCGGTACGCTTCTGGTCAAGACCGGCCTGGCCGAGATGCTCAAAGGCGGCGTGATCATGGACGTGGTCAATGCCGAGCAGGCGAAGGTGGCCGAGGACGCGGGTGCCGTTGCCGTCATGGCGCTCGAGCGCGTGCCCGCCGACATTCGCGCCACCGGCGGCGTGGCGCGAATGGCCGATCCGACCAAGGTCGTCGAGATCATGGAGACCGTCACGATTCCGGTCATGGCGAAGTGCCGAATCGGTCACTTCGTCGAGGCGCAGGTGCTTCAGAGCCTGGGCGTCGACTATATCGACGAATCCGAAGTCCTCACTCCCGCCGACGAGCAGTATCACGTCAACAAGCGTGAGTTCACCGTTCCGTTCGTGTGTGGCGCCCGCGATCTGGGCGAAGCACTGCGCCGCATCGCCGAGGGTGCAGCGATGATTCGCACGAAGGGCGAGCCCGTAACCGGCAACGTCG
>JACUUN010000163.1 GCA_014859265.1 Coriobacteriia bacterium | reverse complement strand
TCAGGCGTCATCGAGCCTCCCCACAACGTCTATCCTCGGCTGGGCCAGAGTGGCGCGGATGAAGTGGTTGCCCTCGCTACGTCGCTTGGCAAACTCCTCGGGCCTGTAGCTCACCAGATCGATCTGACGACCGAGCTCTCGTTGGGCCTCGGCGATCGGGTGTACCAGCTCATCGTCAGAGGCCTCTGTGACAACCAGCAGATCGATATCGCTTGAGACCGTGTCGTCCCCCGCAGCGATCGAGCCGAAGATGAAGGCGAGCTCGACCGGCTTGCCCAGCTCGGTCAGATGGCGAGCGATGACCCCGGCGATGCCGAGATCCCGGGAGAACACGCCCCGCATCTCCTCGAAGCGCGAGGAGCGAACGGCACGATAGTAGCGACGGTTTCCATCACGCGTGGAGACCACGAAGCCGAGGCGCTCGAGGCGGTCGAGCGCCAGCTGCGCCGAGCGTAACCCTATTTCGGTGCGTCGGGCGATCTCGCGCTGGTAGAAAGACACATCGGGATCACGTAGGAAGAGCGAGAGCACCCGGCGCACGGAGTCCGAGCCGAGCAGGCGCATGAGGGCGGTCTCCGGCTCCTTGAGAGCCGCAGGCACGCCGGCGGGTGCGTAGGCGGTAGCATCCTCACGGACTGCGGCCTCAAGGTCCGTTTCAGTGAGAGTCTTCCGGCGTGGGCGGAGAACGGCAACCGGGACTCCGTACCTCGTGATTGTGAACTCCCTGCCTGCGCCGACTTTCTCGAGGATCGCACTAAGGTTGGCCGACAGCTCCGTTGTGGAGAGCAGGTCGTCGAAATCATGTGTCATTTGACTCATAGCCTTAGTCGTTTGACTAAGGATATCACATGATGTCTAGTCGGAAGCGGGAGTGACACCGCTAACAGGACAGCTCTTCCAGAACCCGCGTGACCGAGTCGATGTAGTCGACCGCGTGCTCCAGAAGCTTCCCGCCCGGGTGCTGGCCGGGATCGGGAAATGCGAGCGCGAGACCCTCCACCGGTAGCTGCTCCGTGGCAGCCTCAAGACCGGAGCGCAGCCGCACGGACGCTTCGTAGGCGTCGGAACGAGTCGCCGCCTTCGCGATCGTGGTCCAGAGCCCGGTGAGGAGTTCGTACGTCTTGATCCAGTCGATGTAGGGCGCCGCGTCGTTGCCGAGCGCCTCTCGCGTGTGTGCCCGCAGGCGGTACTGGACCGTGCGACCCTCACCCCAGCTCTCGGCGTAGCCGGCCTCGGCAAGCGCTGAGAGGTACTCCGCGACCTGCCGCTGCGAGTAAGCGGCACGCTGCGAGATCAGCCGCCCATGCGCATGGTCGTGTGTCGCGAGATAGAGCAGCACCTCCGCACGTGCTCCCTGACCGACAAGAGTCCGGAGTCTGAGCCGGGCCACAGCCGGACGTTTGAGGTCCGGCGCTGCGGAGATGGACCGGGGGACCCGGCGGGCGCGCTCGAAGCCGTGCGCGCCGAAGAACTCATCAGCTGACCCGAATGCGGGCAGCGGCTCACCTCCCAGCGTCACGAAGAGCGCCTCGGGAGCGTACGCTGCCCGCTCCTCCCTCGCCTCCAGTGCTCCGGCTGCCCCCGACCACTTGCCGCGAGAGGACTCGACTCGCATGAAGTCAACGAGCGCTGCAAGCAGGCGGTCGTCTCCGTAAGCGGTGCCACTTCCGACGCGCCTCAGGCGCGTCACGTCGAGCACGTCCGAATGCTCGGCCAGCCAATCGAGCACCGCATCGAAGAGACGCGCGTCATAACGACCGAAGACCGTCATGGCCAGTAGAAGCGCTTCCGGATCGACGAGAGAACGGGCGGTGCCTCTGGTGCCACCCACCCCGAGTTCGGTCCATTGCGCCCAGAGCAGCCCGAGGATCGCGTGCCCCAGGCTATCCCGTGATGCGGTCAAAGACATCACGCACCTCCAGGTAGTCCGACAGCGCGGCGAGCTGAAGAAGGAAGGCGCCCGACGCGTCCTGGCGCATGGTCCAGCGGAACGCGAAATCCATCTCGTCAGGGGCTGGGTTGAGCGCGAGCAGGTCGGCCAGGTGACGACCGGCCAGGTCGGCGGCCGCATACGTCTTGAGACAGATCTGGTCGAGGCGACCGGCGAAGTGGACAGCCAGCACGGTCCCATACTCCTGGGTCTCGAGGCGCGCTTCGAAGCCCTCAGGCAATCCCGCGTCGAGCAGGCTCGCC
>JACUUN010000162.1 GCA_014859265.1 Coriobacteriia bacterium | reverse complement strand
GATCGGGGTAAGGCCCTCGAGGGGCAGGCGCTTCGCAGGGGGCACGCCTGTCGTGTGTCAATGACGATGTGAAGTTGACCCCTCTGCGCCGATTTGAAACTGACCCCCTTAGCCGACCGGCGTCGTGACGATGCCGGCCTTCTTCTTGTCCTTCAGGCGATAGCTCTCGCCCTTGATCGAGATCGTCGTCGAGTGGTGCAGCAACCGGTCGAGGATCGCGGTCGCGATCACGGTGTCGCCTGAGAAGACCTCACCCCACTCGCCGTAGCTCTTGTTGGACGTCAGCACGATCGAACTTCGCTCGTAGCGGCGACACACGACCTCGAACAGCAGGGATGCCTCACCGGCGTCGAGCGGCAGGAAGCCGACCTCGTCGACGATCAACAGACTCGGACGCACGAACCCCATGAGCCTTCGCGAGAACGTGCCGGCGGTGCGGGCTTCGGCCAGCGAGGCGACCAGACGGGCCGCGGTGGTGAACTTGACCGACAGGCGCCTTCTTGAGGCCTCGACACCGAGCGCGATCGCCAGATGCGTCTTGCCCACACCCGGGGGCCCGAGAAGGATCACGTTCTCGGCTCGCTCCACGAACGCGCAGCTCGCGAGCTCGGTGACCTGCTTCTTGTTGATGCTCTGCTGGAACGAGAAGTCGAACTCCTCGATCGACTTTCTGGCCGGGAATCCGGCGAGTCGCTGAAGTGTGTCGCAGGCGCGAGCGTCCGATGCGTCCGACTGGGCTTGGAGCAGTGCTTCGGCGAAGTCAGCAAACGACCACTCGCGCTCCACGGCCTCTTGAGCGAGCGCGGGCACCAGGGCCGGGACATCCGGCAGGCGCAACTTCTCGGCGAAGTGTGCGAGCCGTTCCTCGGAAAGGTTCACGAACAGACCTCCTCGTAGACGGTGAGCGGGCGCACCTCGACGGGAGGAGCGGTCTCGAAGCGGAAGACAGGACGGTTCGGGGCGCTCAGAGGTGCGGGGGCCCGCGAGGGCACCCAGGGCAGCGCCTCAGAGATCGGGGTAAGGCCCTCGAGGGGCAGGCGCTTCGCAGGGGGCACGCCTGTCGTGCCGTGTTCGCGGATGTTCGCCTCCTCTTCGAGCCAGGAGAGCACGCGGGTGTTCATGTCGTCGATGTCGGTGAAGGTGCGACCGACCAAGAAGGCGTCTTTGACGTAGCCGATCGTGCGCTCGACCTTGCCTTTGGTCTGGGGGCGGTAGGGTCGGCACAGCTGCGGGCGGAAACCGAAGCGCCCGGCGAAGTCGAGCAGCGCGGCATTGAAGGTCACGACGGAGCGTGTGTGTTCGAGGGCCACGACTTTCGCATTGTCGTAGAGCACGCGACGGGGCATCCCGCCGAAGTAGGCGAAGGCGCGGGCGTGGGCGGCGAGGAAGGCGTCTGAGGCACACGAGTCCGAGAACTCGACGTAGAGGTAGCGCGAGAAGCCCAGGAGCATCGTGAAAGCGTAGACCTTCGTGGGGACGCCGCGCACCTCGTGGAGACCGAGTTCAGCGTAGTCGCACTGGGCCTGCTCGCCCGGCGGCGTCTCGAAGCGCACGACCGTGCGCTTGCGCGGCACCCGGTGCTCGCGGGTGAAGTCCTTGAGTATCGAGATCTTGCCCTCGTAGCCCTGAGCCCTGATCTCATCGAAGAGGCGCTTGGCGGAGAGCTCAGGGAACTCGCGCAGACGCTCGAGCAGATAGGGTTTGTATGGGTCGAGCTTGCTCGGCTTCTGGCGACGGTGGTACTCGGGCGGCCCGTCTCTCCGGAGTGTGGCCTTCACGGTGTTGCGGGAGATCCCAAGTTCGCGGGCGATCGCGCTGATCGAGACGCCCGCCTTGCGCATCGAGACGATGTCCACCCATTCCTCCAGCCGAATCAACTGACCCTCCTCGCCACGTAGCCGTGGCTAGGAGCCTACAGGGGGTGGTCAGTTTTCAATCGTCACATGGTGGTCATTATTGCGTCGTCAGCGACAATCGAGACATCGAGGCACGTCGCAGGACCAATCGCATCTGTGGACTCAAACGGCTCGCTAATCGCAACGACGGTTCCTTCGATCACGAACAGGGACTTCTCGATGAGCCAAGCGGGTTCCAGAGCCTCAGCTGGCCAGGAGTGTTCTGCGATTGGGCCTGCCGGAGGGGACGACGTCTCCACGGATTCCGAGACACGGTCGCAACCCGAGATGAGTACGGCGCAGATAGCACACAGACACACG
>JACUUN010000161.1 GCA_014859265.1 Coriobacteriia bacterium | reverse complement strand
GGTATTCTCAGGCTGTGACCGGGCGTAGGCGTTGCAGGTTACGCCCAACAACGTTCGACTGACGATCGGGATGCGGCAACTCAGTCGTCGATGGTTGCAAGTCCCTGACGCTCCATCTCGTCGAGGTGGTCCAGCATCGCCTCGAGCACCTCTAGGGGATGGCCCTCCCAGTCCTTGACTTCATCGGTGATTCGCAGTGGTTCCCGAGTCCTGTAGGACTTGGTGGGGTTTCCGGGGAAGCGCTTGTTGGTCAGGTTGGGGTCGTCCTCAAAGGGGCCGGTGGGTTCGACGATGTAGATCCGTCCCGCCCCCTCACCCTTGGCCAGCTCCGCTCCCCAGACAGCTGCATCCAGGGTGGCGGTGAAGTAGATGTGATTCGATATCCGATCATCCTCGAAGTTGGAGCCGTGGCCGGGGATAAGCAGGTTGCCCGGCCTCAGGCTCGTCTTTGTTCCGTGGTAGAAGGGCCCCTCGATGTGGTCGTAGTGCTCGAACGTGACGGGGACATGAGCGCTGTCGTCGTCCATTGCTAGTCTCCCTACTTGTGCCGGGTGGATATTCTAGCGGACACGTCGAGGCGCCGTCGCCGTCGGTCGCAGTCGAACAAGCGCGTCCAGCAGACTCGGCGCACGGAAGGTAGACTCGAGTTTGGAGTGTCACGCTGCGCCTCGCAGCTGACGCGCCACAACGTTAGGAACAACCTCAGCGATGCTCTCACGCGATGAAGCCACGGCACTGCTGGTCGAGTACGGCGAGGGATTACCGTGGACTCGGCACTGCGTCGCCGTTGCCGATGCCGCTGAAGCAGTCGGAGCGCTGCTGGAAGACCACCACGCGATCGACGTCGATTCACTGTGGTCGGCTGGTCTGCTTCATGACATCGGCAGGTACGCGACCCACGATCCGATCATGCATGGCGTTGAGGGCTACAACCTGCTCATGGACCTCGGTCACCCGGAGGCAGCGTTCGTTTGCGCCTCTCACGTCGCCTTCGGCCTGCGTGCGGGCGAGGCAGCGCAGTTCGGTCTTCCCGCTCGAGACTTCATTCCGCGAACCCCTACAGAGCGAATCGTGCCGCTCGTCGATCTCCTGTTCGAAGGCGACCGACCGACCACGCTGGAGATCAGGTTCGCCTCTCTTCGGCAACGCAATGCCGGCAACGACTCGTTTCTCGGGATGCTCGACCGTGGGTATGGCGAAGCGAAATCGTTCCTCACTCACCTCGATCTGGAGATCGGGCACTCCATCGTGGACGTTGTAGCCTCGTGCACGCGGTGTTCCTAACCCGGGCATCCAGCAGAAAGCGCGCCCTGTCAGGTATGCTCGGCAGGGAAGGCATCAGGGCGCGCTTCAGCTGATGCCCAACAACGTTAGCTCCATTGCGCGCTCGGCGAACAGGGTGGGGTCAGATGGGGGATCGTGAGGAGCGAGTCCGCGCCCAGTACGAGACATGGCTTGGGGGGCGCACCCCCGTCGCGCTCTATGTCCGCTGGTACTTGCGTCATGGTGGAGCGCGAGATGCGCCTCAGCTCTTCGGTGCCATGGGCGGCGGGCCATTCGGTCGTGTGCTCGATGTGGGCTGTGCCACCGGCTTCTATCTGAGGTGGGCCTTCGACCACGGGCACGGCCATCGAGTGCTTGCAGGGGTCGATCTGAGCACGGTCATGCTTTCAGAGGCGGCTGCGCGACTCTGTCCCGCTCGTGAAGCCGGTGTCGATGTGAGGCTTCATCAGGCCTCGGCAACCGCACTGCCCTTCCCCGACGGCTCGTTCGATGCCCTAATCTGTAACGGCGTCGCGAAGTACCTCGATGACGACATGTTCTCTGCGTTCCTTGTCGAGGCAGCCCGGGTGCTCACAAGCGGCGGCAAAGTCGCGGTCGCCGATTTCGGTCGGCCTGTTGCGCTGCAGTCGGTCATCATGCCGCCAGGCCGATTCGGGATCCCCGTCGATTACTTGCGGCCATCGGACACACTGTGTGAGGCGCTGGCAGACCACGGGTTCGAAGGCGTAACTCCGGTGGGCTTGAAGAGGGTCCGCCGGATTCCGTTGACCTACGAGGGGGCAGTTGCCGCAAGGAGCTAACCCCGGCTTCGACCATGACAATCGAGGCCAAGGAAGCTACGCTTCCTCCGAGACGGCAAGCGGCCTCGATTGCAGGTCAAGCCGAAACACGTTAGCGCGACGGCTATGGGAGCGAGCCGACTCTGAGGAGGGTATGCAGTGTG
>JACUUN010000050.1 GCA_014859265.1 Coriobacteriia bacterium | reverse complement strand
CGAACCCGGCCCGAACACCACATCACCACCGCGTTTGGCCAGCATGAAGATGCTGCGGCCGGGAATCAGCGTCTGATAGCCCATCATCCCGTCGCGCAGGCGCTGGAACTCGGGGAGCACCCGGTCGGCAGCGGTGAACGAGAGGGCTTGCACGTACTCGTAGTCGATTGCGCGGGCGATGGAAGCGGCCTGTCTCAGCAGGGCCCGACGCGCCTCGCGATCGGCGATGTCGGCGCGCCACTGAGCGGCCCAGTAGCCACCGGCAAGGAATACCGGCACCAGCAGGGCCGAGACCACCCGCCAGATGCGGCGGGTGAGGCGGTCAGTCGCGGTTTCCTCTGTCACTGCTGCTCCCATACGCAGTCCACTGCGCTGATGCGCTTATGTGCTCAGAGGATGTATCGACATGATCTGGCGAATCCTTCAGCCTCGTGCCGGTGCACCATCTCTTCGCGCTCTTCGCGCTTAGCAGACAATTTCCCGGCCGGGGAAGCGGGTCAATGCGCATCCGGGACGCCCGCCCGGGTGCCCGCCGCGCCAGCTGGGTATGTTCCTGTGGAGTACGACCGTCCACGCGTACACCCTCGTGCACGAACGGAGGTGCGCCATGCCCATCCTTCTAGCGCGCGGCGACATCACCCGCGTTGTCGCCGACGCGATCGTCAACGCCGCCAACGCCGAGCTCAGGCCGGGCGGCGGGGTCTGCGGCGCTATCCACGCGGCAGCCGGTCCGCGCCTCGCGCAAGCGTCCGCGGAGTACCGCCGTGAGCATGGGTCGCTCCTGCCGGGTCAGACCGCCATCACGCCCGGGTTCGAGCTGCCGGCTCGATTCGTCATCCACGCGCTCGGCCCGGTGTGGCACGGGGGCACTACCGGCGAAGCGACCGCGCTGGCCTCGGCGTACCGCAACTCCATCGAACTCGCCGACACCCACGAGCTCACCTCTGTGGCGTTCCCGAGCATCAGCACCGGGGTCTTCGGCTACCCGGTGGAGCTGGCGGCACCGGTGGCGATCGGAGCGGCGGCAGAGGCGCTGGAGGGAGCCCGCCATGTGCGGGACGTGACGTTCGTGCTCTTCGACCAGGCGACGTACGTGGCGTACGAACGAGCGCTCCGTGAGAGGGACGGCTAGGGGGTCTGCCGTTCCTACCCCCCGAGGTACGCGCGCTTGAGCTCTTCGTTCTCGAGCAGCTCGCGCGCCGCACCCTCCATAACCACGCGGCCGTTCTGCAGCACGTAGCCGCGGTCGGCGATGGAGAGCGCCGCAGTCGCGTTCTGCTCGACCACGAACACTGCCACGCCCTGCTTGTTGATCTCGGCGATGGTGTCGAACGACTGGTCGACGAGCGCGGGTGCGAGCCCCATCGAGGGCTCGTCCATGATGATGAGGCGCGGGCGGCTCATGAGCGCGCGGCCGAACGCCACCATCTGCTGCTCTCCACCGGAAAGCGTGCCGGCCCGCTGGCTTCGGCGCTCGTAGACCCGGGGGTAGAGCTCGTAGACGCGCTCGAGGTCCACCGCGGTGCCGTCGGGGTCGCGCCTCGTGTATGCGCCCATCTCGAGGTTCTCGAGCACGGTGAGGTGCGGGAAGAGCCGACGGTTCTCGGGCACCGTCGCGATGCCGAGCTTGATACGCTCGGCCGTGCGCATGTTGTTGATGACCTTACCCTCGTAGAGCACCTGGCCGGTCGTCGGCTTCACGATGCCGAGGATCGTCTTCATCGTCGTCGACTTACCCGAGGCGTTACCGCCCAGCAGGCAGACGATCTCGCCCAGCTCGACCCGGTAGTTGACGTCCTTGAGAACGGGGATGCGCCCGTAGTGCGTGTGCACGCCCCGGAACTCAAGAAGCGGTGTCTGCGCCTCGCCTGCCAAGATAAGCCTCCACAACGGCCGGATCGTTCGCCACATCGGTCGGCGCGCCCTCGGCGATCTTGATACCGTGGTCCATCGCGATCACGCGGTCCGACGCGCCCATGATGACCTTCATATCGTGCTCGATCATCAGTATGGTGTAGCCCCTGTCACGCAGGTCGCGAATCTGCCGCATCACCTCGAGCGACTCGGCCGGGTTCATCCCGGCGACCGGCTCGTCGAGCAGCAGCAGCGACGGCTCGCCGGCGAGCGCCCGGGCGAGCTCGAGGCGTCGCCGGTTCGCGTAGGAGAGCGAGGACGCCGGCTGCGCGTGGCGCACCTCAGGGAAGCGTCCCGGGAAGTACTCGAGGATCTCGCGGGCGCGGACGATCGACGCGTCCTCCTCGCGACGCATGCGCGGCGTGCGCAGCATGCAGTCAAGCACGTTCGCACGCGTGCGCCCGTGCATCCCGACGAGCACGTTCTCAAGCACGCTCATCGCCGCGAAGAGCCTCAGCATCTGGAAGGTGCGCGCCACACCCCGCTCGTAGACCTTGGCGGGGCTGAGCCCCGCGATCGACTCGCCCTTGAACAGGATGTCACCGGAGTCCGGCTCGTAGAGGCCCGTGATGACGTTGAATGTCGTGGTCTTGCCGCTCCCGTTAGGGCCAATGAGCGAGACGATCTCGCCCTCGTACACCTCGAACGAGAGGTTGTTCACGGCCTTCAGTCCACCGAACGACTTGGTGGTGGCGCGGACGTCGAGTATGGGCTCGGACACCGGCTACACCTCCAGGTCCTGACGGCCCTCTTCGAAGTCGAAGAGGTGCTGGCGGGTGTGCTCGATCTCGCGCGGGTCCTCCTCGTGGACCTCCCGGCGCCACAGCTGGTTGGGAAGCAGCCCCTCGGGCCGGAAGATGACCATGAGCACGATCACGAGGCCGAAGATGAGCATGCGGTAGCGGTCGAAGTCAGTCTGCAGTGCGGCCTGCACGGCGGGCAGGAAGTCGCTCCCCACCGCACGGGGCAGCCACGTCGTGAAGGTCTGGCGGATGATCTCGGGTGTGGCGTCGAGCGCCACGGCGCCCAGGACCGCGCCCGGGATCGAGCCCATGCCGCCGAGCACGACCATGCACACCACAATCACCGACTGCATGAAGAGAAAGTACGTCGGGTTGATGAACTGCTGGTAGTAGGCGAAGATGGCGCCCGCCAGCCCGGCGATGCCCGAGCTCATGACCACCGCGAGCATCTTAGCCTGCGTGGGGCGCACGCCGGAGTGGTGAGAGGCGATCTCGTCCTCGCGCAGCGCGTTCCACGCGCGCCCGATGCGGGAGTTCTTGATGTTGCTGACCAGCGCGACGACGATGACGACCACAACCAGCAACAAGTAGAAGAACTCGGCTGGCTGGTCGACTACCCACCCGAAGATCACCGGCGGGTAGATGCCAGGGATCCCGCCGGGGCCGTTGGTGAGCCACTCCCAGTTGTTGAGCGTCATCCGCACGATCTCGCCGAAGGCGAGCGTGACGATGGCGAGGTAGTCGCCGCGTAATCGCAGTGAGGGTATGCCGACGATGAACCCGAAGAGCATCGCGAGCAGCATCGCGATGACCATGATGAGCCAGAAGTTCCACTGCAGGTCGAAGCGGGGCGAGGAGAGGATCGCGGTCGAGTACGCCCCAACGGCGAAGAACGCAACGTAGCCGAGGTGGAGCAGCCCGGTCTCGCCGAGCACGAGGTTCAGCCCGACGGCCAGCAGGACGTAGACGAGCGTGCGTGTGCCGAGGCGTAGCCAGAGCGTCTGCATCAGCCCGTAGGACTCGAGCATCGGGAAGACGATGGCGAACACGAGCGCAGCCGCGACGTAGACCCAGCGCGGTACCCGACCGAACACCTCGCCGACGCGTGAGAAGGGGTTCGCCATGGCTACACCTTCTCCTGGATGTGCTCGCCGAGGATGCCCGACGGCCGGAACATGAGGATGGCCATGAGCACCGCGAACGAGATGACGTGCTGCCACTTGGAGGCGAACTGCACGTCGCCGTTCACGAAGAAGAGGACCGCCAGGCCGAGCAGGATGACGTTGGCTGCCGTGAGGCGGACCGCGTGCTGCGCCGAAACGTACAGGAGTGCGTCGGTCCGCTCGGCGAAAAGCGTCTTGAGCGCGACCACCGGAGCGAACCGGTAGACGTCGCGCACCCGGCGCTCGTAGGCGGGCGTGCGAAACTCCTCGGCGATGTGGTCGATACGGAACCGGGGCGCACGGACGAGCTGGAAGTACAATCCGAGGAGGAGGCCGCCGACGAAGAGCCACGCGAGCACCCCGAGGTTGAGCCCCACGCCCCAGTTCTCGGCAAGGCCGAGGACAAGCGAGCCCACGACCGCGCCGGGGATGTTACCGATCCCGCCGAGGACGGCCGCGGTGAACGCCTTCAGACCGTAGAGGAAACCGGTATTGAACTGCAGGGAGCCGTAGTACATCGCCACAAGGAAGCCGCCGATCGCGGCGAGCGCCGAGCCGACGACGAAGGTGAACGAGATGGTGAGGTTCGTTTCGATCCCCATCATCTCGGCTGCCTCGCGGTCCTGCGAAGTCGCCCGCATGGCCTTGCCCATGCGGGTGCCCTTCACGATCCAGGTGAGGAGCGCCATGAGCAGGAGCGAGACGACGATGATCGTGATCTGCAGCACCCGGATGCGCGCGCCGAAGATCTCGACGAACCCGGTGGGCACGACGGCCGTGGGCATGATGATCGGCTGCGGACCGAAAACGATCACGAGCAGGTTCTGCAGGAAGATCGAGGTGCCGATCGCCGAGAGGAGCGCGATGATACGCGAGCGGTTGCGCAGCGGCCGGTAGGCGATACGCTCGATGAGGAAGCCGAGGGTGGCGGTGAGCACGAGGGAGACGAGCAGCGCGAGGCCGAAGTAGGCGAACTTGACCGCGAGCGGCGTGGTAGCGTCCACCCCGATCCAGATGAGCGTGCTCGCCGCGATGTAGCCACCGATGGTAAAGACCTCGCCGTGCGCGAAGTTGATAAGCTGGAGCACGCCGTAGACCATCGTGTAGCCGAGAGCGATGAGCGCATATATCATGCCGACGGTCAGACCCGAGACCGTCAGGCCGAAGATGTGTTCGAGGGTCATTCGGCCCTCATCCCGTCCCCCTACACGAATCCGTCTCGCAGCGGTCCACGCTGCGATAGGCTGCATTGTACCCTAACAGAACACGCACGCTACGACGGGGGCCGGGCTTGCGCCCGGCCCCCGAACAGCGCAGTAACAAGTGACGCTACGGCATGTACACCCACGTGCCGCCGGTGTACTCGAAGCGCGGTACCAGCTCCGTGCCGCTCCCACCACCGGGCACTGACACGTCGCCCTTCTCGTCAAACGCCAGCGTGCCCATCACGCCGTCGAACTCGACCTCGAAGAGCGCCGAGATGATGTCGGCGGAATCAGTGGAGCCCGCGGACTCCATCGCTGCCACGACAGCACCAAGCGCGTCGTAGTTGTTCTCGGCATACGGGCCGACCTCTTCGCCGGTCGCATCCCTGAACTTGGCGGCGAACTCCTCGAAGCCGGGCATACCCTCCTGGGCGAACCCGCCGAACGTGCACAGCGCGCCCTCGACATTCTCGGCGCCTCCGGCGCCCTCGCCGATGAGATCGGACTTGATGCCATCGCCGCCCATGAACTGGGCCTCGACACCGGCCTCGGTGAGCTGCTTGAAGAGTAGGCCTGCCTCACGGTGGTAGCCGGTGAAGATGACCACATCCGGGCCGAACGCGCTGATGTTGGAGACCTGCGCGGAGAAGTCGACCTCGCCTTCCTGACCTTCCTGGCGCAGCACTTCGCCGCCGCCGGCGTCGACCGCCTCTTCGACCTCGTTGGCAAGCGCCACGGCGTAGTCGCCGCGATCGTCCATGACGACGACCTTCTCGGCGCCGAGTTCGAGCGCCCACTCGCCGAGAGCCGCACCCTGAATGTCGTCACGAAGGCAGGTACGGAAGAAGTTCTCAAACCCCTGTTCGGTGAGATCGGGTGCAGTCGCAGAACCGGAGATCATCGGGATCCCCGCAGCCTGGTAGATCGGCAGGGCCGCATTCGCCGCACCTGAGGTCAGCGTGCCGATAACCGCCACAACCCCCTCGTCGACGAGCTGCTGTGCGACGATCGGCGCCTCAGCCGGCTCGCCCTTGTCGTCCTTGATGACCAGCTCGATGTCGTAGGTCACACCGTCGACCTCGAACCCGGACAAGTCCTCGGCCGCGATCTTCAGCGCCTCGGCCGCGGCAAAACCGTAGTCAGCCAGGCCTCCTGTCAGCGAGGTGTGAACACCGATCTTGATCGTCTCCGTCGCACCTGTATCGTCCGGCTCCTCGGTCTCGTCCCTCGCACAGCCGCTCAAACCGAGCGTGGCTACCAGTGCGACAGTGAGTCCGAGTGCCAGGAACTTACGAGCCCGCTCGCTCCACATACGCCTACCTCCCTTAACACGATGATTGGGCAATCTATGAACACTCAGTTTAGCGCATCGTTGCTCGTAGAGGCGAACCCCCATGCGCCATGCGCTGTACGACATCATAGCGCATACAGAAACTGGATGGTCGAGGTGGGTGCAGCGCGGGCGGGCGGCTAACCGGCGGTGCGCAGCGGATCGAGTTCGTGGAGCGTGGCGCGCAGCGCGGCCTGGGTGCGCGCGGTTCGCTCACACCAGTCGGCGTAGGAGATGCGCACGACGGTATACCCGTCGCCGAGGAGGTCGTGCTCGCGTGCGCGGTCACGGTCGGCCCGGTCTCCCCGGTGCCAGACCTCCCCGTCGCACTCGATGACGAGCAGCGTCGCAAGGTCGTCGACGACGAGGTCGGCCCGGTACTGCCCGATCCGCACTTGCGGGCGGGCGCGGTAGCCGAGGTCCTCGAGGAAGAGGAAGACCTCGACCTCGAACCAGCTCTCGAAGGGCCGCGGGAGTCGTCGGCAGTCGTCGGGTGAGCCCTTCCCGCGTGAGGTGGCAAGCACGCGAACGAGCATCCGCCACTGCGGGTCCCGGCCGAAGCGTCGGGCCGCCTCGCAGATACCCGCAACACTGAAGGGCGACCAAACGAGCCCCAGCTGTGCGAGGTGGAACGAGAACTCGGCGACGTCCACCCACGGATGCGCGCACGCGAAGGCCAGCACGGCATCGAGCATCGGCGCGTCGCCGATGTCGCCGCGTCGGCATCTCCGGCCGAGCTCGAGCAGTTCGGCTACGGGGCGGCCCGTCTGCCGCGCGACCTCGGCATAGCTGAGAACCCCTTCGGCGCCCCACCCGTTGAGCAGGCGGATCGCCAGCCAGTCTTCCTCGGTGGCGGCGGCAGGACCGGTGAGCGCGCGAAGCTCGGCCTCGAGCGGGCCTGGGCCGATGAAGGGGGCGGCAAGCGGGGCGTCGATAGGAGGCGTCGCCGGGAACGGTGCAGGCGTCAGCGCCTCGAGCCCTGCAGCCGTTATCCGCGAGAAGGAGCGACGCGGGTACTCGATGAGACCGCGCTTCTTCAGATGCGTGCGGGCCCACTGGACCCGGTTGTGGAAGAGATACCGGCCGTCAGGCATCCGCTCGGCCAGTTCCGCGGCGTTCAGTCCGAAGCGCAGCGCGAGACGCTCGCGCAACTCACGCGTGGAGTGCTCGGCGCCATCGGCCAGCTCCTCGAGGAGCGGGGTTCCGAGCTGCTCTATGGACGGCATCGTCACTGTGACCCTCCTCACACACCCGTGCACAAGGTGCATCGGCGTAGGGAGGCGGGGGCTTGAGCGACGGCGCGAGGTGCAGCGGGCCTCAGCGCGAGCGAATGGCGGTGACGATGCGGTCGATGATCTCGTCGAGAATCTCGCGCGAGGTCGCGAAGTTCAGCCGCGCGAAGCCGGTGCCGTGCGGGCCGAAGCCGGGACCTGCCGAGAGCGCGACGCGCGCCTGCTCGAGCAGCCAGCGCGCGGGGTCGTCGCCAAGCGCGAGCGGGCGGAAGTCGAGCCACGCGAGGTAGGTGGCCTCCGGCAGCACGAAGCCGACCTCTGGGAGCTCGGCTGCAAACCGAGCCGCGAGGTGGTCGCGCTGCCCGGTGAGGTGAGCGCGCGTCTGCTCGAGCCAGGGCTCGCCCTGCGTCCAGGCGGCCAGCGTGGCCTCGGCCCCGGGCGAGCCGACGGCGCCGAGGAGGTGGTCGGGGAGCCCGGCGAGACCTGCGGCGATGCGCTCGTCGCCGATGTGCGCGACCGCGCAGCGCAGCCCCGCGACGTTGAAGGCCTTGCTCGCAGCGCTCACCGTCACGGTGCGGGCGGCGGCATCCGCGCCGAGGCTCGCGAACGGGCGGGGGGGGGCGCCCGGGTGCGTGAGGTCGCCCCAGATCTCATCGCTGATCACGAGCAGGTCGTGGCGGGCAGCGACCCGGGCGACGGTTTCGAGCTCCTCGGCCGTGAAGACGCGGCCGGTAGGGTTGTGCGGGCTGCAGAGCAGGATGACGCGCGTGCGCTCGTCGATAGCCGAGCCGAGGCTGTCCGGATCGAGGCGCCAGCCGACCGGGTCGAGCGGGCAGTCGACGATGCGGCGTCCGATCGAGGTGACCGAGGAGAGAAACGGCGGGTAGATCGGAGTGAAGATCACCACGCCGTCGCCTGCTTCGGTGGCGAGCCAGAGCGCGGTCTGGACCGCCTGCATCACGTCGCAGAAGAGCCGGATGCGCTCCGTGTCGGGACGCCAGCCGTGGCGGCGCTCCTGCCAGTCGGCGAACACATCGGGCAGCCGACAGGCAGCGTCGAAGTTGTAGCCGAAGTCGCCGCGCGCGGCGAGCCGCTCGACCGCCTCGATCACGACGGGCGCGGGCGGCAGGTCCATGTCGGCGACCCACGCCGGGAGCACCTCGTGGTCGTGCATCGTCCACTTGATGGAGGTGAGCGAGCGCAGCCGGTGGAGATCCGCGCTCAGGGGCTCGCGCGCGTCGGGGGTCACGGATGCGTCAGGCGTGTCCATGTGACCAGTGTAGTGCAGCGGCTCGCTCACGCGATCAGCACGACGCCGGAGACTGCCCCGTGCGCCTTCCGGTCCGCGGATACCAGCTCGCATCCGAGGCGCTCCGCGAGGGCGGGCGCCGCGGCATCGTAGAGCGTGCAGCCGAGGGCGGCAGCGATCTCTACGGTCCGGTCCAGGAGTTCGGCATCGGGGTTGGAGACCGCCAGCTCATCGGCCGCAAGCGCGCGCCACACGCGTCGCGCCGCGTCAGCCCCGAAGTGTCGGCGCGCGACGTCTATGACCTCGTAGAAGAAGAGCGATGGCACCACGATCCGCACCGCGCCGGCACCGTGCTGCCGCAGCAGGTCCCTCGCCCCGTCCGAGCCACGCTCGTTGCGAAACCACTTGACCCCCACCGATGCGTCGAGCACAACCACGCGCGCACTCATGACTTCATCTCTTCGGGGCGCCCGCGTGCCTCCCGGAGGACCTCGAGACTCGGACGGCCATCGAGGCTGGGTGTCGTGGCCAGCTCCTCGAACAGTACGAGCGACTCGTCGACAGCCTGCTTGCGACGGGCGTCGGCTTCCGCGGATCCGGCTTCAGCCAGGTAGCGCGCCGAGGCCTCCCGGATCACGCTACTTCGCGAACGCTCCACACCGGCTGCGAATGCATCGATCTGGTCGAGTAACTCATCGGGCAGGAATATCGTGAGTTTCGCCATGGCCTTACCTCTCCGTCATACCCTGTATCATACCCCATAGGTATGACATCTGGTTGGCCGACATCCCTTCGCTGCTCACGCTCACACGGGTCGTCGTCTCACGCTCGCGCGAGACATGATGATGAGCCGCTCGAGGTCCGGCTCATCGAGCGCGCGGCAGATGTCGAGCACGAGCTGTCCGGCTATGCGAAGCATCTCGGGGTCGATGCGCTCGCTCGTGTCTTCCTCCGTATGATATGCGGGATCAGACTGTCGATTCAGAGCCACTGCCGGCATTCCCGCGAGCTCGAAGGGCCCGTGGTCGCTCCAGCCGGTGCGTCCGGGATCCTTGAGGAAGGTCATCTTGAGCCCCGTTGCAGCCGCCTGGGCCAGGACGAAGTCCGAGAGCGTCTGTGGCCCGCGGAGCATCGTCCGTGAGTGGAGGTTCTCGCCGACCGCAATCATGTCCACGGAGAGCATCCCTGCCGTGTTCGCCTGCTCCTCGGCGTTCATCTGCTCGACGTAGTAGGCCGAGCCGAGGTGATGCTCACCGGGGCCGCCGACGAGCTCCTCGGTGCCGAAGAAGACGATCTCGACGGTGGCGGTCACCGGACGGGAGGCCAGGATGCGCGCAATCTCGAGCACGACGCCGCACCCGCTCGCGTTGTCGTTAGCGCCGGGAGAGGGCGGCTTGGAGTCCATGTGCGCACCGATGACGAGCACCCGCTCACTCCGACCCTCACTGCGGGCCACCACGTTCCGGCTCGTGCGACCGCCGACGATCGGGAACTCGTCGATCCGAGCGGTGTAGCCGAACTCGGTGAGACGCCGGGCGATGTAGGCCGCGACCTCGGCCTCGGCGGCGCTTCCTCCCTGACGGACCCCGAACGCTTCGATGGCGCGCAGGTCGGCCATGGCGTTGCCGGCGTCGAAGTCCTCGAGCGGGACGGGCTCGGGCCGGGAGACGGTCCGCTCGCTCTCGGCACGGGGTACAGGCGCGGCGGGGGGCTCGGTGACGGGCGAGTTTGCGGAGTTGCCGCTGAGGCCACACGCCGAGAGGGCGAGCACGAGAGCGAGGACTACCAGAGCGGCGCCGGCGGGTGCAGAGGCGCGCGCCTTCACTGCGGCAGACCCGGGTCTTCGGCTTCCACCGGCAGCCGTGCGAGGTAGATCGTGAAGCCGATGCCTATGGCCAGCAGCGACGTCCACGCCATCGCGATGAGTTTGATGTTCTCGACCTGATACCACACGGCCACGAAGGGAAAGGCGACGCCAATCCAGAGCAGGACGATCGCGATCCGCTTCACCCGCGCCGGCATGGGTGTGCCGTAGAGAAAACCGCTGATGTACGGGCCGAGGAACCCGTGTGACAGAAGCCAGTTGTACAGTCTGTCCGAGGAGCGCGCGAACAGGAACGCGGCGACCAGCAGGAACGGTGTCGCGGGCAGGATGGGGAAGAAGAACCCCGTGGTCCCAACGGCGAGGCTCAGCAGGCCCAGGAGTATGAGCAGGAGCTTCAGGACGGTCTTCACAGGAGATACCTCCGAGCTCATTCTCCCATGTCCGCGCGGGGATGCACGCGGGGTGCTGCGACGCGCGTGCCGGGTGAGAGCGGTGCCGTACAAGCACGCAGGGTACGATGGCCATATGGACTCCACGCTTCTTGCCTCCGTTCCCGGACCGGTCCTCGACATCGGCCGTCAGCTCCACGAGCGCGGTCGCGACGTGGTGCTCGTCGGCGGCGCCGTGCGCGACGCGCTCCTCGAGGCCGTCTCGGCAGACTGGGATTTGGTGACGGACGCCGCGGCCGACGAGGTGCGTGACGTCGCCATGCGCACCGACCGCGTCCGCTCCCTCTACGACGTCGGGAAGCGCTTCGGCACGCTCGGCATCGCGCTCGAGGACGGTGGCACGCTGGAGGTCAGCCGCTACCGGCCCGAGGCGCTGCCTGCTGCGTCGCTCGGCGAGCGGTTCGCCGCGGATGCTGCCCTCCGCGACTTCACGGTGAACGCGATCGGGGTCGACCTGGCGACCGGTGCGCTGCTCGACCCCGTCGGCGGGCAGTCCGACCTCGCGCGCCGCTTGCTGCGAGCACCCGCCGCGCCTCACGAACGGTTCGCCGAGGACCCCCTGCGCGTGATCCGCGCGGCCCGGTTCGTCGCCGAGCTCGGCTTCGAGCTTGAGGCGGCCACGCGGGATGCGTTGCGCGACGCAGCATCCGCACTCGCGCGCGTCGCCCCCGAGCGCGTGCGCGAGGAACTCACCCGGCTGCTCGTGGCGCCGTTCGCGCCGGAGGGGCTGCGCGTGATGCACGAGAGCGGTGCGCTCGCGGCGGCCCTGCCCGAGGTCGCCGCTCTGGACGGGGTCACGCAGCCGACCTTCCACGACCTCGACGTGCTCGCTCACACGATCCAGGCGGTGGGTCTCGCTCCGGCCACGCCGGTGTTGCGGTGGGCCACCCTGCTGCACGATGTCGGCAAAGCGGCCACGCGCACCGTGCAGCTGGGCGGCCGCATCCGGTTCTTCGGACACGCGCAGGAGGGCGCGCGGATCGCAGCTGAGATCGTGGCGCGCCTGCGCTTCTCGGCCGCCGAGGCCGCCGCGATCATGCATCTCGTCGAGGTACACATGCGTTTCGGCGAGATCGACTTTGCCAACCCGAGGTCGGTCGACCGCGCGGTCCGCAAGCTCGACCTGCGCCTCGACGAGGCCGCGGAGGAGCCGCTCGTCTCGGCCGAGGACGCCGTGGCGCTGACGCTCGCCGACTTCGGCGCGACCGCGCACCGCGATCAGGCGCCCGCACTGCGCGAGGTGCTCGAAGGTGCCATCGCGGCCTCCCGGGTGCGCGGGACTCATCGACCCGTGGTCTCACCGATCACCGGCGCCGACATCATGCGCGCCTTCGGCCTGGCCGAGGAACCAGCGGTCGGAGTCGCGAAAGGCGCCGTGGAAGACGCGATCGAGCGCGGCGACCTCGAGTCCGACGATGTCGAGGGGGCGTATGTCGTTGCCGGAGCGGCGCTCCAGGCGTTCGGGGGCGGGGTTGCCGGTGCGGAGGCAGACCCGCGTGAGGAGGGACACGGCGACCTTGCCGAGAGCTACCGCGTCAGGCAGGTCCTTATGGGACTCGTCAGCCTCGTGGTGATTGTCGCGTTGCTCCTGCTGGTGATACTCGGCGTGTGGCGGAGCGTACCGAGGGAGCGAGAGGCGCCCCCGTCACCCGTGCGGATGGCGGGCCTTGACGTTCCCGCGTAATCGGCGTATACATTCGGTATACACTGTGGTCAGGAGACCTCATGCTGAAGGCCCGCAAGGTCGGCAACAGCATCACCGTCACCATCCCCAAGGACGTCGTGGCCGAACTCGGCATCACCGAGGGCACCGAAATGAACGTCTTCGTGCGGGAGGACACGGTGGTTATGCAGCCCGCCCTGTCGAAATGGGACCGCCTCGTTGCACGGGTGCGGAGGGAAGCCGCAGACCGCGGTCTTGCCGAGACCGACGTCGACCAGGCCGTCTCTGAGATTCGGGCCGGGAAGCGTCGAGGGGCGTCTCCGAAGAACGCCGGGTGACATATGCCCCGGGTGCGGCTGTTCCTGGACACGAACGTACTCGTCTCGGCGGTGCTGTTCGGCGGAGTGCCCGGACGGATAGTCGAGGCGGTACGGGACGGCCGAGTCGAGGGAGTTGTCTCGCTGCATGTCCTTGCCGAGTTCGCCGAGGTGCTCGCCCGCCCGCGGTTCGGCTTCGATGAAGCCACCGCTGTCGCACTCGCCGAAGAGATCGCGTCCTTCACCGACGTGATTCCGCTGACCTCGACATCCGGTTCGTGGGTGACCGATCGCGATGACGACCCGGTCGTTGCAGCGGCGCTCCTCGGACACGTAACTCATCTCGTGACCGGGGACGTGCGAATCCATGAAGCCGTCATCGAGGGCGTCGTCGTGGCGCTCCCTGCCGAGGCAGTACGGCTGTGTGAGGGGACGGAGACCGGCTGAGGGTACGCGCCATCACCTCGGCCGTGGAAGGCGTGCCGGCGACATCCCCCCGCCGGGGGGCGCACCCGAATGAGCGCAGGAGTCGCCAACCCTAACTCCCTGCCCAGGA
>JACUUN010000160.1 GCA_014859265.1 Coriobacteriia bacterium | reverse complement strand
CAGATTGCTGCGCGTTCTGCATGACAACGCTGCGATGACGCGACAGGCGTTCGTGGAGTTCGATCTGGAAGCCATGCTCGAAGGGCAGGTCTACTCGGACTTCGTGTTGCTCTGGATACTGCTCCACGAATCCCGGTTCGAAGGAGGGCAGCCGGAAGAGTGCTGGCTGGAGAAGTGGACCGCCACGAGCAGCGTTCAGGGAATGCGTGCGCTCGATGCGTTGCGCAACGGAGTCGAGGCCGCCATCGTCTCACTGGGAACTGGCCTTGTCTCGAACCGGGCCAACGTGGCACTGCGAACCGCCCTTCATTCCGGCGAACTGTCGAAGCAGGACCTGTTCCGGCAGACTCTGCGCGTCGTCTACCGGCTGATCTTCCTGCTCGCCGCCGAAGACCGCGAACTCGTCTTCGTTCCCGGGGCCGATCGCGGGGCCCAGCAACGCTACCTGAGTCACTACTCGGTCTCGCGATTGCGTCGCCTCTCGGTCCGTAAGCATGGGGACGGACACGCCGATCTGTGGCAGCAGCTGCTCGTCACGTTCCGCCTGTTCGGCGAGGGTGGAGGGGAGCCGTCTCTCGGAATCCCGTTCTACGGCGGTCTCTTCCGCAACGAGGAACCCCTTCTCGCGGTCTCTCAGGTGTCCAATCTCCACCTTCTGGAGGCGATCCGGGTACTCGCGACCGTGAAGGACGGCAGGACGTTCCGCCGAGTCGACTACCGCAATCTAGGGGCCGAGGAGCTCGGGAGCGTGTACGAGGCGCTCCTCGAGCAGCATCCTGATCTCGACCTCGACAGAGGCTCCTTCGACCTGGGGTCTGTCGCGGGCTCGGAACGCAAGACCACAGGCAGCTACTACACGCCCGAGTCGCTCATCACCCTTCTTCTTGATTCGGCGCTCGACCCGGTGATCGAGGATCGACTCGAAGCGGCTCGCAGGGAGAGGCGCGACCTGGAGGAAGCGATCCTCGACCTGAAGGTCTGCGATCCAGCGTGCGGCTCCGGGCACTTCCTGATCGCTGCTGCTCACCGGATTGCACGCGCCCTTGCACGAGTACGAACGGGCGATGATGAGCCATCCCCAGCGGCGCAGAGACACGCCCTCCGTGACGTGGTCTCGAGGTGCATCTACGCCGTCGATATCAACCCCATGGCCGTCGAGCTCACCAAGGTGGGACTGTGGCTCGAGGCGATCGAGCCAGGCAAGCCGCTCACCTTCCTCGACCATCACATCAAGTGCGGCAACTCCCTTCTCGGTGCCACACCGGTGCTCATCGAGCGCGGCATTCCCGACGAGGCCTTTGCGCCCATTGAAGGCGATGACAAGAAGACCGCGTCCTCGTACAAGGCGCGCAACAGGGCGGCGCGGCGTGGACAGATGGACCTGCTCGCCGCCGAGGAGCCTGCCGACTACGGTGCCAAGCTCACTCAGGAGCTCACGCGCATTGATATGATGTCCGAGGACACACCCAAGCAGGTTGCGGAGAAGGAACGGCACTTCCGCAAGTTCGCCGAGTCCTCCGAGCTCGCATCCGCCAGTGCCGCCGCCGATGCGTACTGCGCTGCGTTCGTCTGGAGGGCAACGCCGGAAGCACCGCCGCCGGTCACGCAGGGAGTGCTCGAGGGACTGAGAGATGCTTCGATTCCGTTGCGCGCTGATACTGCCGCGAAGGTCCACGAGACTGCCTTGGCCTTCCGCTTGTTCCACTGGCACCTGCAGTTCCCCGATGTGTTCACTGTGGCCGACTACTTCGAAGGCGACACTACGACCGGATGGGATGGCGGGTTCGACTGCGTTCTCGGCAATCCTCCCTGGGAGCGAATCAAGCTCCAGGAGAAGGAGTACTTCGCGGAGCGAGAACCGCGCATCGCCAATGCCCGAAACGCCGCGGAGCGGAAGCGACTCATCGCCGCGCTGGAGGTCGACGACCCAGCGCTGCTCCGGGCGTTCCACGGAGCGAAGCGTGTAGCCGAAGGCGAAAGCCACTTTGTGCGCAGCTCGGGTCGGTATCCACTGAACGGCCGCGGTGACATCAACACATATGCCTTGTTTGCCGAGTTGGTGCGGCAGTCCATCGCCCCGCAGGGACGCGCCGGGATGATCGTGCCCACTGGCATCGCAACGGACGACACCACGAAGCTCTACTTTCGTGAAGCTGTGGAATCTGGCTCACTTGTGAGTCTATTCGGTTTTGAGAACGAGGAGTTCATCTTCCCAGCGGTGCACCACGCGACGAAGTTCTGCCTGCTGACCCTCA
>JACUUN010000049.1 GCA_014859265.1 Coriobacteriia bacterium | reverse complement strand
CACGGTCCTGGAGAACGTGGAGGTTGCGGCAGTGAGCACGGGTCTTTCGAGGCGGCAGGGTGTGCACCTTGCGTGCGAGATGCTTGCCGAGATGGAGCTCGAGGAGTGGTCGGGGGAGATGGCGAGCAAGCTGCCCTTCGGAAACCAGCGCAGATTGGAAGTCGCCCGTGCGCTGGCACTGCGTCCGAAGTTCCTGCTGCTCGACGAGCCGGCCGCAGGGCTCAACGAGGAGGAGAGCGACATCATGCTCGCGCTGCTCAGGGAGATCCCGCACCGTCAGCGCGTGGGCATGCTCATTGTCGACCACGACATGCGCCTGATGATGAACCTCTGCCCGCGCCTGCACGTGCTCAACTACGGGAAGACCATCGCCGAGGGCACACCTGCCGAGGTCCGGGCGAACCACGAGGTCGTCACCGCCTATCTCGGCAGCTCGGCATAGGGCGGAAAGGGATTTATGCTCAAGGTTATTGACCTACATGCTTCTTACGGGGCCATCACCGCGCTGCGTGGCGTTTCGCTCGAGGTGAGACAGGGCGAACTCGTAGCGCTGCTCGGCGTGAACGGCGCCGGGAAGTCCACCGCGCTCAAGTCGATCTCCGGGGTCCTGCGGCCGATCCAGGGGTCGATTCGCCTTCTCGACGAGGAGATCGCGAACAAGAAGCCCGAGGTCATCCTGCGCAAGGGAATCTCGCTCGTGCCCGAGGGCCGCGAGATCTTCACCGGGCTCACGGTCGAGGAGAACCTGCGTTTGGGCGCGTACACATCCTACGAGCGCACTCGGTACCAGAACGACCTCGAGGAGGTGTTCACGCTCTTCCCGATCTTGAAGGAGCGGTTCCGCCAGGCGGGCGGTCTGCTCTCCGGTGGGGAGCAGCAGCAGCTCGCCATCGCCCGCGCGCTCATGAGCCATCCCAAGCTGCTTATGCTCGATGAGCCCTCGCTCGGCCTGTCGCCTACGCTCGTCGACCAGATCTTCGAGCTGATTCACAGCTTGCGCGAGCGGGGGATCACGATCCTGCTCGTCGAGCAGAACGCCGAGCGTGCGCTCGAGATCGTCGACCGCGTCTACCTGCTCAAGACCGGCTCGCTCGAGTTCTCCGGTACGCCCGAGGAGCTGAAGAGCAAACTCGACATCGCCACGGTCTACTTCGGCGGCGCGAGTGATGCGGAACGCGAGGTATCGCTGTGATCGGCGCCGAGTTCATCATCAACACGATCAGCCTCGGGAGTCTCTACGCGCTTGTCTCGCTCGGCCTCGTGTTCGTGTACGGCATCCTCAAACTCGTCAACTTCGCCTATGGCGAGTACGTCATGGTGGCCGGGTATGCGCTCTATGTGCTGACCGCGTTCACGCCCGTCCCCTGGTATCTGACGATGACGCTCGCCGTGGGTTTTGCCGCACTCATCAGCTACGTCACTGAGCTCGTCGCGTTCCGCCCGGTCCGCACGAAGTCGCTCACGGCGATGCTCGTCACGTCGTTCGCGGTGAGTGTCTTTCTCCAGAACGCCGCGCTGCTTCTGGTCTCGCCGCGCGCCCGGGCGGTGCGGCTGCCCTCGTGGTTCAACCGCACGATCACTGTGTTCGACGCGACGGTCCCGCTGCGCAACATCTTGATCATCGTGACCGCGGCGGTCCTGCTCGTCGGCCTCACGCTGCTCATGAAGTACACGGTGCTGGGCATCGCGATGCGGGCGGCCGCCGACAAGTTCACCACGACTCGCCTGATGGGCGTGCCAGCCAACCTCGTGATTTCGGCGGCGTTCATCATCAGCGGCACGCTCGCCGGCGTGGTGTCTATCTTTTGGGTGGGACGTTCGGCTGCGGTCGACCCGGTGATCGGCATGGCGCCGCTGCTGATCGCGTTCATCGCGACGGTCATCGGCGGCATGCACAGCCTGACCGGTGCGGTGGTGGGCGGGTTCGTCTACGGGCTGCTCTTCAACACGCTTAGCATAATGCTGCCGGCCTCGGTCATCAGCTACCGCGACGCGATCATGTTCGTGATCGTGATCGTGTTCCTGCTCTTCCGCCCCGAGGGCATCGTCCGGGGCAGCTACACCGAGGAGCGTGTCGGATGAGCACCGGGATGCGGAAGGTATCAGACGTGCTGAAGCACCGCTCGACCCTCGTGCTGCTCAGCGTGCCGATCCTGCTCGGTGCGGTGGGAGTGCACTTCTTCGCCTCGTCGCTGGTGGTCAGTCTTTACACATATTTCTGTGTGAACCTCATCCTCGTTCTCGCGCTGCAGATGTTCATGGGCAACTCCGGCATCCTGAACTTGACGCATGTGGGCTGGGTGGGGATCGGCGCGTACGTGTCGTCGATCCTCTCGGTCCCGCCGGCAGTTAAGAGCATGGGCGTGCCGAACATGTATCCGGCGCTCGTGGAGCTCAGCCTGCCGATCGTGCCCGCGATCTTCATCGGCGGGGTGGTGGCCGCTGCCATCGCTGCGATCATCGCGTGGCCGCTCATGCGTCTGTCCAATGCGGTGGGCGTCATCACGCTCTTCGCGACCCTCATCGTGATGCACGTGGTCATGACGCAGTGGGATAACGTCACCAACGGCCCTCGTACCTTCTTCGGGGTACCGTTCTTCACGACGCTCTGGATCGCGCTGGCCGGGGCGTTGGTCACGCTTGCGGCGGCTCACTACTTCCGAGAGTCGTCGCTTGGACTGCGTCTGAGGGCATCGCGTGACGACCGGTTCGCCGCGTATGCCATGGGCGTCAACGTCGTGCAGACGCGCTACTTCACTTTCGTGCTGAGCGCGTTCGTCGCCGGTATCGGCGGCGGCTTGTGGGCGCACTACATCACGTCGTTCTCGCCCAAGGCGTTCTACATCGTCGAGATCTTCATGCTACTCACGATGCTCGTCATCGGCGGAGCGGGAAGTGTCTCGGGAGCGGTGGCCGGCACAGCGATCGTGACAGTCCTGCGGGAGGTCCTGCGCCAGGTCGAGAATACGCTGAGCCTTTCGGACATGTTCAATAGAGATGTCTACGGCCTGACCGAGCTCTCGATGGCGGTTCTCATGGTAATCATCTTGATTTGGCGCCCCGGGGGCGTGGTGGGAGGCCGGGAGGTGGCATGGCCGCTCTTAAGGGCCAGACGCCGAGCGTCCGAGGTGGCGAGTGCGGACGTGGCTTCGGACGAGTAGTGAGTAGCGGCCGTACGGCCGTTGTCCGGTGTTCGAGTGAGGAGGCGTTGACATGGATTCGTCCGTGACCCGCGAGAAGAGGTTCTTCGGGTTCTCTCCCGATCTGACTCCGCTTGCCCGCGTGAAGCAGGGCGAGGAGATCCTCGTCGAGACGCATGACTGCTTCAGCGGTCAGCTCAAGACGTCCGCTGACACTCTTGAGACACTCGACTGGAGCATCACGAACCCGGCGACCGGCCCCATCTACATCGAGGGCACGAAGCCCGGCGACATCCTGCGCGTCGACCTGCACGAGGTGAAGGCAGTCGGGCAGTCGGTGATGGTTGCGGTTCCAGACGTAGGCGTGCTCGGCGACGTGATCACCGAGATGGAGACCACGATTCTCGAGAACACCGATGACGAGGTGGTTTACAAGGGCAAGGTGCGCGTGAAGCAGAAGCCTATGATCGGGGTCATCGGCGTGGCTCCTGCCGACGGCACCATCCCCAACAGCACGCCGGGCGAGCACGGCGGCAACATGGACTGCACCCTGGTGACTACGGGAGCGAGCCTCTACTTCACGGTGGGCGTGGAAGGCGCGCTCTTCGGCTGCGGCGACATGCACGCCGTTATGGGCGACGGCGAGATCATCATCTGCGGTGCCGAGACGCCCGGCGAGGTCCGGCTCTCGATGGAGGTCGTCGACATCCCGGACCTGCCGACGCCCTTCATCGAGAACGATGAGATCGTCTCCGTGATTGCCTCGGCGGAAACCACGGACGAGGCGTACAAGATGGTGGTGCACCGCATGCACGACTTCCTGACTAAGGTCGCCGGTCTGACCGTGAACGATGCGGCGCTGCTCATGAGCCTGACCGGTGATCTGAAGTTCTGTCAGGTTGTCGACCCGCTGCTGACGGTGCGTTTCGAGTTCCCGAAGCGGGTGCTCAAGGAGTACGGCTTCAAGATGCCGCGCTGATCGCGGTCGACGATCACCGCTTCTCGCCCGAACGCGCCGGAGCCGGCGACCGAAACGGCGCCGGCTCCAGGATGGTGTTGCGAACGCAGCGGGTTACTGCGCCGTCAACGCACCGTCGACGGGCAGGTTGACGCCGGTCACGAACGAAGCCTCATCTGTGCACAGCCATACGACCGCGTCGGCGATTTCGCTCGGTTTGCCGAGGCGGCCGACCGGCTCCATCGCCTCCATCGCCTTGAGCGCCTCGGGGTCGCTCCCGGTGAGGCGGTCGATCATGGGCGTGTGGATGACGCCCGGGCACACCGAGTTGCAGCGGATGTTCTCGGTGGCGTAGTCGAGCGCAATCGACTTGGTCAGGCCGTTCACACCGAACTTGGATGCGACGTACGCGGGGAGGCCGGGGAAACCGACGAGACCGGCCACCGAGGCCGTGTTCACGATCGCGCCGCCGCCCTGCTTGAGCATCTGGGGAAGCTCGGCCTTGCAGCAGTTGAACACGCCGGTAAGGTTGATGGCGATCGTGAGGTCCCAGTTCTCCTCGGTGCACTCCGTGCACGGGCCGCCTATGCCCTCGATACCGGCGTTGTTGTGCGCGCAGTCAAGACGGCCGTACGTCTCCACCGCCTTGTCGACGAGCACCTTGACCTCGTCCTTCTTTGTCACATCGGTCTTGACGAAGACTGCCTCTCCGCCAGCTTTCTTGATCATGCCGACGGTCTCTTCACCGCCTGCGACGTCGACATCTGCGACGACGACCTTCGCTCCTGCCCGTGCGAAGGCGAGCGCACTCTCGCGCCCGATGCCGGATGACGCTCCGGTCACCAGCGCTACCTTTCCGTCCAATAGACCCATGACTTACCCCTTTCTTCAACCGCCGCCACAAAAGAAAACAGGCGACGGTCCTGCCGGAATACAGAAGTACTACCCGCTGTCTTTGGAGGGCAAACAAAGGGTAGGTTGGGGGCAGTGGTTGGCTAGAAAGTTCTGACAGCAGGTGGCCGAGGACTCAGTCGATTGAGCATACCCGACATGAACGGGTCGCGGCCTGGTGCCGGTCCGCGGTCATCAATGGGTGCGATGAGCAGGTCAGCGTCGGCGAGGTCTTCCACGACTTCCTCCATGCGCTGAATCGATGCGCGGCGACTCGCGTGGACGTTGACGATCTCCAGAGGCAGATGAGCGGGTGCCTGTGCGTGCGAGGTCCTACCCCTCGCCCGCGTGCTCCCGCAACGTCTCGAGCAGCCGCACCATCGCAAGCGTGTCCAGGCCGCAGTACTCGATGAGGTCGGCGTGGAGCTGCCCGGTCTCGTCGTCCGGGAGCAACCCGCGCAGCGAGCGCAGGTAGCGCACGCTCGCGGCAGAACCGTCGCCGATGGCGAGGTCATCATAGGAGAGGTCCGGACACCAGGCGGGGAGGATCCGCTTGATGGAGGTCAGTCCGTTGGTGGCTGGGTGTCTCGTGTGCGTGCGGATGATGGCCGCAAGGTCGACGAGCCGGGTGAGGATCGCTCCGATGGTGTCGGCGAGGTCTGGGATCGCCGCCGCAAGCTCGTTTAACCGAGTGCGCTCGAAGGCGGTGTAGTGCATGACGGAGCCGGCCACGCCGAGGTCGGCGATAAGGCGCTCGGCAAGCGGGCGGCGCGGGTCATCGGGGGTGGTGTGGAGGTACTCGCGGTGCTCGTGGGAACCGTCCTCGTGGTGCACGTGGATCGAATACTGGAACGGGATGGTCTGGTAGGGGCGGGTTCCGGGCCAGAGCGGCAATGCCGGGTTGATGGTCTCGAAGTCGAGGTGGTAGACGGGCCAGGTGAGCCGCGCGAGGTCGCGGGCAAGCCCGGCGGCGTCGATGCGCGGCAGACCGCTCTTCACCACGCGTACGATCTCGGCCTGGGCGGGAGTCAGCATGCGGAAGTCCTCGGGGATATCGCGGATGCAGGTGACGCCGAGGTCGAGTAGTGCGTGTAGCGCCTGCTCGCCGAGGCGCGGCAGGTCGGTGATCGGGTGCTCGCCTGCAAGCGCCGCATGGCAGTATCCGGAGAAGTCGCACATGTAGGGCTTGCGGCACCGGTCACCCAGACGGATCTCGGGCTCGGGACCGGCGAGCATCGCGCGGAACCGCTCGAGGAGGGCCGGGATGCCGGGGAGCGTATCGCGCGCCTCGGCCGTGACGTCCTCGATCGTGAAGAGATGCTCGAGGTCGTAGGCGCCGCCCTCCCAGACGTAGGAGGTGTCGAGGTGCACGATGTGGGCGCGGCGGACGCGCAGCCCCGCGCCCTCGACGACGTAGACCTGCACTGCAGCATCGGTGACGTTCTCGGGCTTGACGCGGCTGCCCGACTTCACCTCGTAGAGGTCCCAGGTGCAGTCGTCCACCGCGACAAGCGCGTCGACGCGCACGAGTACGCCGTCGAAGAAAAACGCCGGCTCGAAAAGTGTGGTCGCGCCCTCGGCCAGGAGACGCTCGGTCGTGACCAGCGCCTCGTCGGTATGCCGGTAGTCCTCGGCCACCTCGACGCCGTCTTCGAACAGCTCCTGCGCGAGGCGACCCACCTCGGTGCCCTGGTCGAAGATCCACTGCTTGGTCTCGGTCACCGGATCGGCGAGTTCGGGGGCGTGCACGGTAAGCCACAGCGCCTTCTCGCACTGCAGGCCTTTCTGGAACCGTGATTTCGAGAGTCGCGTAATCATAGTGAGAGCGTAACAGGTGGGTCTGACAGGAAAGCGGCCGTCCGGTTGATGTCAGAGCGTCGGCGCACAGTGGGTCTCCGATCACAGAGAGGTGCCGCCCTGATGATGCCTGTGCCCGTAGGAGAACCGGACTGCCTTGTCGGTATCGTGCCGTTCACGATCGTGGTGCTGTGAGTGTGGTGGAACGAACGCAAGAAGAAGGGGTGAGCGCCACGTCCCGGGCTACCGAGAGCCGGTCGGCGGCGGCGTTGAGCTCCTCGCCCGTGTGCAGGTAGCGCATCGCGGTCTGCATCTGACGCCACCCGTGGATGTCCATCACCTCGCGCACGGTTGCGCCGTGTTGCAGGTAGAGCGAGGCGCTCGTGTGGCGCAGGTCGTGGATGCGTAGCGTCTCGGGCAGGCCTGCCGAGCGGACCGCCGGTCGCCAGACGGTCGCGCGGAAGGTGTCGGCGTCGAGCGGGACACCCGAGGGGCCCGGGAAGAGCGGGCCGTCCGCACTCGAGGGGCACACCTCGCGCCAGGCGCGCAGCACCTCGGCGACGTGGGCGGGGATGGGCACGGTGCGGTCGTAGCCGGTCTTGGTCGAGCGCTGGAGCCGGTCGCGGTAGAGTGTCTTGTCGATGCGGGCGGTGCGGGTTTCGAGGTCGACATCTGCCCACGTGAGCGCGCGCAGCTCGCCGAGGCGCACGCCGGTATACGCGGCGAAGGTGACGAGCGGCCGGTAGAAGGCGGGGAGTGCCGCGATAAGCCGCTCGAGCTGCCCGATGGTCAGTATGCGCCGCTCGTCGGCGGGTGCGGCCGGCGCGTCGAACCAGGCTGTGGGGTCGCGCCCGAACGCACCCATGCGGTGGTGCCAGCGCAGACACGCGCGCAGGGGCACGAGCACGTTGGCGAGCCGCTTCGGGCGCACGCCTTCGGCCGAGAGCGCGACGACGAGCCCGGCGATCGTGGTGCCGTCGATGTCAGCTAGCGGAACCTCGCCGAGGTGCGGGCCGAGGTGGCACCGGTAGATGCTCTCGTAGTCGGCGAGCGTGGAGAGTCGCAGCGGGCGCTGGCCGCACGCGCGGTAACGCAGCCATGCGTGCCAGGCGTCTGTAAAGGTGGCGGGCGCGGTCATGGGGCGAGGTCGCCCCGGCCGCCGGCGACGCGGTGACTCCAGCGAACGAACCGTACTGCCTGGTCGACCAGCACGTGCGTTTCAGGGCCGGTCAGCGCCCGCTCGGTGTACTCGATGTCGTTCTTGCTGCGTAGAAGCCCGAGCAGTTGTCGTTCCGCGGACGTAGGGAGACCTTCCGGCAGGCACTGCTGCAGGAGCTGAACGACCGCGAAGTGGCTGGTACCGGTACTGACGACACCTGCCGTGTGAGCCGTTACCGCATCGGCGGCGGCAATAGCGGCGTGGACCGCAGCAAGCCCGGCGGCAGAGTACCGTTCCGCCGCAAGTTCGGTCCGAGCGCAAAGCGCGAACTCGTCAGCCTTGGCGAGCAGCCTTCTGGCGTGGCTCCTCTCCACCGCCCGAGTCCTTGCCTTCCGACTCATCGATCCCCCACTCGCTCACACCAGTCCCGTGAAGGATGATGCCGGTCGACTCCAACTCGGTCCTGAACGGATTCTGTCCCTCCGTCAGGTGCTGCCCAACCTCGGCACGTGTGTATACGAGCAGAGACAGCGGCGCGCCGTACGTCTCGCTGAAGTAGGAGAAGTGCTCCGCCGCGACTTCCTCCAGTAGCTGCTTGCCGCGCTCATCAGGTACGAGTGCGAAGACGTCGATGTCGCTCGCCTCGTCCTGATCGCCCGTCGCGTAGCTTCCGAAGAGGATGAGCGAGTCGGCCGGTTCGCCGAAGCGGCGCACGAGATCAGAACGCAGTTCACGCACGATCGCCTGCTCTGCCTCGACTGCCGGAAGGACCATGTGCCTGACGTACGCGTTCTCCCTGTGCAACTGGTAGACGTGCGCACGTCCAACCGCAGTGCTCGATGTGAGGCCCATGGCGTCGAGATCCTTCAGCGTCGACCCGGCCGCGGTGTGGCTGATGTGCGCGGCCCGGGCGATCGAGCGGATGCTCATGGGCGCCTTCGCTCTGGCAAGCACATGCAGCACGCGGGCCCGGGACGGCGCTTCGAAGATGTCGGCGAGTGTGTAGGTGGGTCTCATGGTATGGAGTATGAGCGCTCCACAATGGCAGTTCAAGATGCCATGCGCTCGCGCCAGAGTGCCATCGAGGCTCTACAGGAGGTCATCAGGAAGCGAGCTGCTTCGCCGGCGCAGATCATGGAGTTCGCGCGGGTCGACAGGGTGGAGTCGGTCATCGGTCCCTACCTGAGGGCGCTGCTGTGAGCAAGGATACTCCGGTGAATCTGCCAGCCTCGGTGCGTGCTCGCCTCACCCCGCAAGTGGAGCGCCAGTGCGCCGATGCGCTTCATCCCAGGGTTCCCTCGGCTCTCGTGCCGCAGGGTTCTCGTACCGAGCCATTGCAATTGCGTAAAGCGACACAGAACGGTATATTACGCAAGTATAATGGCGACTCAAGCGAGACATATGCCTGAAGAGGATATCGCCGGGTTCGTCGACGAGCTTCAGGCCAGCGGAAGGTACACGTTCTCTCTGCAGGACCTCAGGCTGTCGCGCTCGTCTTCCGATACCGCACTGCGGGCCGCGTTGCGACGTCTGCGCCAGCGAGGCCGAATCGTGGCACCACGCCGCGGCTTCTACGTGATCGTGCCCGTGGAGTATCGGAAGGCGGGCGCCCCACCGCCATCGTGGTTCATCGATGACTTGATGCGCTTCCTCGGTCAGCCGTACTACGTAGCACTTCTGTCTGCGGCTGCGCTCCACGGCGCATCGCATCAACAGCCGATGGTCTTCCAGGTGATTACCGACCGACCGACCAGGCAGGGCGCTGCGGGCCGTGCGCGAATCGAGTTTCACATGAGCGCCTCGGTCGATCACACACCGGTTGAACCGCGGCAGACGGAGACCGGGGCGATGCTCGTGTCTACTGTCGAGTCGACGGCGTTCGATCTGGTCCGATTCCCGGCTGCGTGCGGGGGGTGGAGTTCGGTCGCTACGGTACTGCAGGAACTCGCCGAGGAATTTGACCCGGATAAGATTCATGAGGTGGCCAGGGAACGGAAGACACCCGATATACAACGCCTCGGCTACGTGCTCGACAAGGCCGGGCATCCGCGACTGGCGGACCCGTTGCTGAGGGTGCTCGCGTCGCGTCGGTACCGTCCCATACCGCTGGCGACAGATCAAACAAGCGTCGATCGCCCTCCGGTCCGGCCCTGGCGCGTAATCCCGAACATCGAGCTGGAGTTCGACCTGTGATCCCCAGAACGTTCCATTGTCGGCGTTCTGTGCCCCGAGGGCGGGCGACGTGACTACGCCGCCTCGAGATACTCGACGAGCTCGAGTGCTCGCTCCAGAGAGAGTGCGCTGGTCTTGCCTTGTGCCATGAACGCATGCAGGTTCCCGTGATTGAGATTCAGGTCTCGAGCCATTCGGTAGCGCGTCACGCCCTTCTCTTGGGCAAGGGCAAGAACCCGCTCTCTGGCCTCGAGCTTCAGCTCGGCATCGCGACGATTCGCGTCTCTTCTGGCTACGAAGCTACGCCAGACCTTGGCGTACTCGGGTCGGAGGCGCGGATCCTCTTCTGCTAGAGCTGACTCCAACAGCGAGTCGGAGTGAAGTGACATGAGCGCTTCGAGTTTGCCCCTCTGCTCCTCGCTTTGAAGCAGCCTTGAAAGGCGGTCCCCCCGGTCACTTACGGCGGCCCACAGCAACAGGGGCGCCACGAGCCTCGGCTCCTCTGGTAGACGGCGCGCGAGGCGAGAGAGGGCATGCGTGTCCTCCCCCGCGAGGTAAGGCACGTAAGAGTCCAGATACCCTTTGAGTGTCAGCTGTCGCATGGTTCGAACTCCTGACGAAACGATTCGTAGTCGCGGCTACTTTTTGAATAATACTATTGTACAAAAGTGGTTCTCAAGCACTGTTCGCTTGGAGGGCGTGGTCGGTCAGGCTGCGCTCGACGAAGGCGGCGTGCGATGAGATACGCATCAGGAGCAGCTTGATAGGGCCGCCCTGGCTTTGAACAGCGGCTTCAGCAGTTCCTGTTGGCGATGTGCTATCAAATTCCAGTATCGCCCCCGGGAATCAAGGATTTCGCCTGAACCGGGGAGAGCAGTATTGGTAGATGGGTTTGAATATTACCACTTAGAGTGGTATTATCTAACCGAGGTGACCAACGATGGGTGTTCAGTCGTACCTGGAAGAGAACCATGTCTTCTCGCTCGAGGAGTTCCGATCAGAGCTGGGTGAAGGGCGCACTGCGTACAACCTGCTGGTGAGGGCAGCCAAGAAGGGTCTTGCCGATCGGGTGATGCGTGGCGTGTACGTTTCGCGTGCGGGCATGTTCGCTCAACAGGAACCCGACCCGTATCTCGTGGCATCGGCTGTGTCCCCAGACGCTGTGATGGTCTATCACTCGGCCCTCGAGTTACACGGACTTGCGCACAGTCCATCCCGTCAGGTTCAGTTTTGTACAAACCGCGCGACACCACGGTTCTCGTATCGGGACTTTGGGTTTCGCCGCTACGACCCGCCCAAGTCACTCGATTCGGCGGATTCTATCCAGTCAACCGTGCTTGTGCGTCGCCCGGGCGGGGTTGTGAGAGTGACCACGCGTGAGCGAACGCTTGTCGACTGCGTGAACCGGGTGGACCGCGCCGGCGGACTCGAAGAGGTGCTCCGAAGTCTGTCGTCCCTGCCATACGTCGACGGTTCGAATGTCCTGGCCTACCTCAGGGCTCTGGACAGTCCGACAGCCGTTGCCAGAACCGGCTGGCTGCTCGAGCAGAGAGCGGGTGACTGGTACGTGACGGACCAAGCGCTCGGGGAGATGCGTGGCATGCTCGGCAAGGGCCCTTACTACCTGACTCGCAGCAACGAGGCGGGGACCTGGGTGCCTGCGTGGCGCCTCTACCTGCCGCGCAACAGCGATAATCTGAAGAGAGGGGTGAACGAGTAGTGAGGCCCGCCCTCGAGCGAATACGAACTAGCGTTCGATAGACAGATGATGCTAGTATGTATTCAATCGTCAACCGAGGGGGCACACCGTGACCGTCGGCATGCGCATTCGTCAGTACCGCACGGCTCGTGGCTTCACGCTCAGCGAGCTCGCCGAGCGCATGGTTCCTCCGGTCTCGAAGCAGGCGCTCTCGAAATTCGAGCACGATCTCACGACGCCGCGGCCGACTACCCTGGCCGCGATCGCGAGAGCGCTCGAGGTCAAGCCGTCCCAACTCATCGCTGAACCCCGGTACGAGTTCAAGGTCCTCGCGCATCGGGCTCTGAAGTCGCTTCCGGCCAGAGAAGCCGCGCGCATCGAGAACACCGTTCGAATCGAACTCGAGCGAAGACTGGGCTTGATGGACGTGCTCGGGCTCGAACACAAGAATCCGTTCCCATCCGAGCGAATCTTGGTGAGCGAGGTCAGTGACGCGGAGAACGCTGCCGAGCTACTCCGTTCCGCCTGGGATCTCGGTACCGGCCCGATCGCCAACGTGGTCGAGACGCTCGAAGCCAAGGGAGCGCACGTGGTCGACGTGGATACCGACCGCTCGTTCGACGGACTTGCGTTGATTGCCGAAGATGAGTCCGGGGAGCGTGTCGCGTGCGGCATCGCAACGCGCTCTGAGATCACGCGTGCGCGGCAGCGGATGAGCCACGCCCACGAAACAGGGCATCTGGCGGTCGATGTCGCCGAGGGAGTGGATGAGGAGCAGGTGGCCCGAAGGTTCGCTGGCGCCTTCCTCTATCCGGCTGCAGCCGCGCGGGAGGAGTTCGGTACCCGGCGGTCCCGGATCACGGCCGATGAACTATTCCATGCCAAGCGCCGCTGGGGTGTGAGCATCCAGGGCATACTCTACCGCCTCCATGACCTCGGGATCCTCGATGACTCCGGCTACACCTGGTGGTGCAGGTACGTGAACCAGGCTGGTTGGCGCCGGGAAGAGCCGGGCGATGAGCCCCCTGAGCGGTCGACCTGGACGGGCACGTATGCGCACCGTGCAGCTGCTGAAGGGCTCATCGCTCGCGAGACTCTCGCCGAGTACCTGCCCGAAGTCACCGGGCGCACGGCGCCAGCGGATCTCGATCGCCGCGCCCTGATGAAGCTGCCCCTCGAGGAGCGCCGACGCGTGCTCAAGGCACATGCCGAGGAAGTAGCCGAGGAGTACAACCGCGAGCTGGACCGGGAGTGGCTCGAAGCCGACCTCGGTGAACGAGGCGGCTGCGATGGGTAGGCCGAGACGCGGAGAGGTGTGGCTGGCCGATCTCGAGCCCGTCCGCGGCCAGGAGATGAACAAAGTCCGCCCGGTCGTGATTCTCAGTTCGGATGAGATATCGACGCTCAGGGTCAAGCTCGCGGCGCCGGTCACGGCGATGACTTCCAGCAAGGCAGGGAAGGTCTGGCTGGTCCACGTCCGGCCGACGACGACGAACGGTCTCGCGAAGGACTCGTGCGTCGACGCTATGCAGGTTCGAGGGGTCTCGGACGAGCGCCTGTCGCGAAGACTGGGCCGCCTGAGTGCGCGCGACCTTCAGGAAGTGGTCGCTGCCGTGGCCTTGGTGATCGAGTACGAGGCTGAACAGGCTGAGTGAGGCTCGATGGCTGACAGCTCCGTGGCGACCGCAAGCTGAGCACGATCAGCCGACCTGCACTGTGAGTGAGGTTGCCAGCGTAATCGGAGCTTCACGCCGCTCGTCGGGTCGCTGACCCGAAGGGGGGAGCGATGTACGTGTCTTTGACAGAGACATGCTGGGTATGAGATCGCTATCTCAATCTGGGAGCGGTGTCCGACCCCTCTGTTATCGTGGATTA
>JACUUN010000159.1 GCA_014859265.1 Coriobacteriia bacterium | reverse complement strand
TACTCTCGGGTAGGGACCGGGCGTAGGCGTTGCAGGTTACGCCCAACAACGTTAGACACAACGTACGTGCTCGGTCACTGAGTAGGAGGGTGCCCGTGTTCGGTGTTCAGGATTCGGTAATCATCCTGGCGGCTAGCGTTCTGCTCGGTATAGCCGCCACCGGACTCTCCGCCTCGCTGTCCTACTACCTGACTCGCAAGCGACAGCTCGAGGCGGATGAGCGTCGGCTACGCCAGGATCACTATCTGAAGTACGTTCGCGCCCTGAGTACAAACGTGGCCACGGGCGGAAAGTCTTCGGCAGTAGCAGAGACCGCCCGCGCGTACAACGAGCTGCTGCTCGTCGCGACGCCGGCGGTTGTCGAAGCGGCGCGGCGATTCTCGAGCCATACGGCGCCTACGAATCCTGCACCCCGTTCCCAGGAGTGGTTCGACGAACACGGTCGGCTTCTGGGGTCGCTCCTTGTGGCGATGCGTGGTGACTTGTTCGGCCCTGAGAAGCGCATTGGGGTTGAGCTCAGCCATGTTGAGTTCCAGGCCGGGCCGGGGATGGGCTTTGCGCCTCAGGGACCCGCAACTGACGAGCCTCGTGTGTCGGGGTCATAGGATCCCCCCGTGTGTCTAACCCGGGCGTCGAGCAGAAAGCGCGCCCTCGTGAGGTAGACTCGGGCAGGGAACTGGGGCGGGCGCGCTTCAGCTCACGCCCAAGAACGTTAGGCGGAGAGCGGGTTGGCCGCTGAACGTGCTTGCCTCAAGTTAGCGGATATGCTAACGTCTTCGTATGCCGTACACCGTCGAGTACTTCAACCAGCGCGTCTCTGACGAGGTCGAGTCGTGGCCGGTCGGCATCTTGGCGGACTATGCGCGGCTGGTCGAGCTTCTCATGGAGTTCGGCCCCGACTTGCGGATGCCGCATTCACGGACCATGGGCGGCGGGCTGCTCGAGCTTCGGCCCCGCGGACGCGAGGGCATCGGCCGGGCGCTGTACTGCTTCGCGGTCGGGAAGCGCGTCGTGGTGTTGCACGCCTTCATCAAGAAGAGCCAGGCCACGCCGCAACGCGACATCGACATCGCCCGCAAACGGATGAAGGAGGTTCGCGATGGCTGCAAGTGAATACAGGCCCGTTACTCACGATCATGATGCCTTCCTGGAGCGGGCGCTCAAGCGCAAGGGCTTCCGCGAGGCCTACGACGATCTGGAAGAAGAGTACCTGCTCGTCAGAGAGCTCTTGGCCGCACGGGTCCATGCCGGGCTCACCCAGGAGGAGGTCGCCGCTTCGATGGGCACGACCAAGAGCGCGGTATCAAGACTTGAGGGGGCTGGAAAGCACTCCCCTTCGGTGAGTACCCTGAAGAGATACGCAAGGGCCGTCGGGTGCGATGTAGAGATCAAACTGGTCCCCGCTCCTCGCCTAACCCGCGCATCCAGCGGACGGCGGAAGCGCTAGGATACAGCCAGCGCTCAGCCGCCGCTGATGCGCTAAGACGTTAGGCGTACCCGGAGAATCGCATGCGTCAGATTCCCGACTACAGCGATCGTCGATCGAAGTCGCGATGCGCATACTGTGGCGGTGCCGCTGAGACACGCGATCATGTGCCCTCCAGGGTGCTGCTGAACGAGCCCTTCCCTGAGAACCTGCCGGTAGTCCCAGCTTGTAGGGCATGTAACGAATCCTTCTCTCTGCATGAGCAGTACCTCGCGTGCCTTGTAGCAGTGGTGCTGGCTGGTGATCTTGACGCTGTCGCGGCTGTTTCGGCGAAGGCGGCGCGGATCTTGGATACCACGCCCGCCCTTCGTGCCAAGATTGCGTCGGCGCGCAGTGGCGCACCTGACCGTCCGCACTGGGCGGTTGAACTTGAGCGGGTCTATATCGTTCTTCGCAAGTTGGCTCAAGGACACATCTACTACGAGATTGCTGAGCCGCGTGCCTTCGAACCCGACTCGCTTTGGGCCGCCCCTCTGGTCGCGATGGATTCAGCCAGCCGCGAGCAGTTCGAACGTGTTGAAAGCCCCAACGTGTGGCCGGAAGTCGGAAGCCGCGTGATGCAACGGCTACTCACCAGCGAGGACTCGCGGGGCGACGGGTGGATTGTGGTGCAAGACGGCTGGTACCGCTTTCATGTAGATTGGGGCGGAGACATTGAGGTTCGCGTGGTGCTTGGGGAGTACCTCGGTGGCATCGTTCGTTGGGATGCCTAAGCCGCAGCTGGTAGTTCGCCACCAAGGACGAACGTATGTTCTGTGTCAGTACTTGTCGGTATACTGTAGCCAGCAAG
>JACUUN010000255.1 GCA_014859265.1 Coriobacteriia bacterium | reverse complement strand
ACATCATACGAGAGGCGAAGTTCCAGGTAGACGATAGGAAAGCGGTAGTAGTGAGGGACCTCAAGAAGGTATGGCTGTGAGCAGAGGGACGATCGTAGCAGCACTGCTTGCGGCCGCTCTCGCGGTGGCCGGGTGCACGGTGGACGGTGAGAGGGCTCAGCTGCGCTACCACCGCGCATCGCTCGATGGGAAGCCGTTCCCGGATTCCTGGCTCCCGACCGATGAGTCGGGAGTGATCCACCTCACGGGTGTTGATCTGGGAAGCTCACGCGTGGACTGGGAGATCGGTCGTTGGTTCTCACTCGGCGCCGCCATCGAATTCGCGGTCCGCGACGAAGACATCGACTTGCCGTTCTGGCACATCGTTTGGGTCCGATATCCGGTGCTGAGGAACGAGGGAGACGTGGAATGCCCTCGGCCGGTCAGAATCACAGCGTCCATCAAGAGGGGCAGCGATATGCTGCACGGCAGGAGGCTCACTCCGATCGATCGCGACACGAACGAAGAGGCGCTCGACTATCCGACGCATGAACAACTTCTGGCCTTGAGAAATGCCAACGAGTCTCCGAGGCCGAGCGAGGCGGTGAAGCCGACCGACGGTGCGTGGCTCGTCACGGAGGGCTCTCGGATCCGAGGAGGCAACATCCGGATCGAGACCGCCGGCGACGCATGGGGACCAGGCTCCGAGGTAACGGCCCACGTACGCCTCTACCTGCGGGATTCGGTCGGCGCTCTTGCAGTGCTGCATCGCCTTGATGTCTTCGCTGATGAAGAGACGCGAGTAGTCATCGGGGGGGAGGAGCACCGACTGGCGGATCGGCCGTTCAGGGACGCAGAAGGCGACGTCGAACTCGAAGTCGGCGACGAGTACATACGTCTCGCGGAGGTCCGCCTGACCAAGGAGTTCAACGACCCAGTCTCGCCTTGGGACTGACGCTGGAGGGGCCTGACTGCTTGATCAGAAGCTCGACTTGTTGATTCGGCTCTACGTTACTCTGGAGCGCCCGAGTGTGCGGAACCTAGGAGATGCGCCTGATCGAGCAACAGGCTGAGGGTCACCGCATTGCCTCTTGCCGCCGGGGGGCTTCCCAGCGCCGCACGACCTACGACGCGGCCGGTCGGATGGCCACTCAGACAGGTCTCGGGTGGTCGGGCGATGTGCGCTCTACACGTATGGGGACCCCGGGGAACAAGACGGCAGAGTCACTGCCTCTGGCCTACCCGAGGCGCTCGCACCCCAGCCCGCGGACGCTGCCGACATGTGGTGCCAGAACACAGCCGGCGGCACGCGCGCAGACATGAGCGTGCGCTACCGGATGACCAGCTGGATACGGGGTCCGGCCGGGCCTTCGGTCTGATCGCCCGCTACGCCGGGTGCAACTTCTACTTCGCCGTCTTCGATGGCGCCGACGCCGCGCACCTCTACAAGCGCTTCAACGGTGTGACCACGCTCATCAAGAGCGCGAGTCTGACGAGCGTGCTCGGCAGGACACTGGAGCCAGACGACGTGGTCGCCCTGGATGCCTTCGGCTCCTCTCTCACCCTCACGGTGAACGGCGTCGTGGTCAACTCGGCGGCCACCGATACCTCGATCACCTCCGCGTGCTACGGCGGCTTTCGCTGCGTGGCGGCTCAAGGTGGAGTGGTGAGCTTCGATGACTACTCCCTGCACACCGCCTCGTCTGTCCTAGCCCCCCAGAAGACCATGACCTGGGAAGGCGCCGACCGGCTGGTCGGCTACGGCGCGCCTGGCCCCACCTCCTGACATGGCTCCTTGGCAGAGAGCGTAGGTCAACTCCGCCTCACGGGTGAGTCAGTCGTTCTGCCGGCACCGACAAGGAGTCGGGACCCCCCGACACGAATGCTCGCCGAATCCGTTCGGGTACCTTCATCTCTGAGACCGAACGGGAAGGCCAGCAGCAGATGCCCGCAGACGACGTCCGCCGAGCCGAGGACTACGACCGCATGGTCGACTGGGAGAAGCGCCTCGCGCGCGAGGGCCCCTTCTTCCGCTCGCTGTTCGAGGAGCGCGGCGTGCGCTCCGTGCTCGACGTGGGGTGCGGCTCGGGAAAGCACGCGATCATGTTCGCGTCCTGGGGCCTGGAGGTCGCCGGCGCGGACCCCAGCGAGGCGATGCTCGCCCAGGCGCGCGAGAACGCGCGGGAGTCGGGTGCCGACGTGACGTTCGTCTCCGCCGGCTTCGGCGAGCTCGGCGGCGCGCTCGCCGGGACCTTCGACGCGGTGACGTGCCTCGGCAACGCGCTGCCCCACGTCGGCGGCGTCGAGGGACTGCACGACGCGCTCACCGAC
>JACUUN010000158.1 GCA_014859265.1 Coriobacteriia bacterium | reverse complement strand
CGGTGCGGTGTGCCTCGGCGACCGTCTCGTTCAGGAAGGTGCGAACACGCGGGTAGGCAGCGTAGTAGCGGTCGATCATCTCCTGCGCCTCGGCGCGACCGATCTTGAGGGAATCCGCAAGCCCGTGGGCGCTCTGCCCGTAGACGATTCCGAAGTTCACTGCCTTAGCGCGGCTGCGATAGCCGGGCGTAACGTCGTCGACCGCCACCCCGAACACGCGCGCCGCAGTTGCGGCATGGAAGTCCTCGCCGCTGGTGAACGCCTCGATGAGGCCCTCGTCACCGGAGAGATGCGCCAGGATGCGCAGCTCGATCTGCGAGTAGTCGGCAGCCACCATGAGGTGACCCTCCTCGGCAGGGACGAATGCGGCGCGTATACGGCGGCCGAGATCGGTGCGCGCCGGGATGTTCTGCAGGTTCGGATTGCTGCTCGACAGGCGACCGGTGGCCGCAACCGTCTGATTGAAGGTGGTGTGCAGGCGGCCGTCCTCGCCGATCAGGCGCGGCAGGGCGTCGAGGTAGGTGGAGGTCAGCTTCGTGAGCTCCCGGTAGTCCATGATCATCTGAGCGATCGGGTAGCTCGCGGCGAGCCCTTTGAGTACCGAGGCATCGGTCGAGTAGCCGGTCTTCGTGCGCTTGCTCGGCGGCAACCCCATCTTGTCGAAGAGCACCTCACCGAGCTGCTTGGGCGAGTCCGGGTTGAACTCGAACTCGACCCCGGCCTCGGCGACGATCTCGGCCCGCAACGAGTCGATGCGGCCGCGGGTCTCCTCGGCGAGGGAGTCGAGCACTGCGATGTCGACCCCGACCCCCACGCGCTCCATGCGGGCGAGCACGGGCACGAGGGGCATCTCAATCTGCATGTAGCACTCAGCGGAACCGTCATCGGCGAGGCGCTCCGCAAGCACGGGAGCGAGCTCGGCGGCCGCGCGTGCCTCGATCGCGGCGCGACTCCCCTCCTCGGACGGTGCGGGGAGCGGACTGCCGAGGTAGTCGGCGGCGAGCGCGTCGAGCGTATAGGCCGAGCGGTTCGATTCGAGCAGGTAGGCCGCGAGGCCGCAGTCGAAAAGCCGCGCGGGCTCAGCCGCATCGAAGGACCGGTCGCAGTGGAGGTCGACGACCGGCGGGCAAAGCTCGTGCAGCAGTGCCTTCACGTCCCCGGCAGCAACGCGGCTTTCGCCGAGGAGCTCTGCGAACACGGGGGCAGTGTCGTCTCCGGCGACCAGCGCGACTTCACCTTCGGAGGCGACCGCGAGGTCGCGGCGAACCGCGAACAGAGACTCGCTCGTGCCGTCGTCGAGCGCTACCCCCAGCCATGTGTCACGCGACGCCCAGTCGGAGACCCTCGCCATCGCGGCTCCGCCCTCGACCAGCGTCCACTCACCAGCATCGGGCACAGTCGCGACCCCGGCGGCGGATGTCGCGGGAGCGCCCGGCGCCGCCCCGCCCGCCGCAGGCACACCTGCGCCCGCCTTCGGGTCCGTCGCGAGCACGCGCTCGAGCAGCGATGTGAAGCGCAGCGCGCCGAATGCCTCGGCGATACGGGCCGCATCGAATCCGCCCCACTCCACCTCGCCAAGGTCGAGATCGAATCGCACGTCGCAGCGGATGGTCGCCACCTCACGGCTCACGCGGGCGGCATCGGCGTGCGCCCGCAGGTTCTCGCCGAGCTTGCCCTTGATCTCCGGCGCCGCCTCAAGCACTGCCTCAAGCGTGCCGTACTCCGCGATCAGCTTAGCGGCGGTCTTCTCGCCCACGCCCGGAACTCCGGGGATGTTGTCCGAAGGATCGCCCTTGAGTCCGAGGTAGTCCGGCACCTGCTCCGGAGTGACGCCGTAGCGCTCGAGCACTGCGGGCGGGTCGTAGACGACTATGTCGGTGATTCCCTTGCGCGTGGTGACGACGTTCACCGAATCGGTGACCAGCTGCAGCGCGTCGCGGTCGCCCGTCACGAGCAGGGCGCGTATCCCCTCCTTCTCGGCGAGACAGGCGATCGTGCCCAGGATGTCATCGCCCTCCCAGCCCTCGACCTCGACGATCGGCACGCCCATCGCATCGAGCAGCTCCTTGACCATGGGGAACTGCACCTTGAGTTCGTCAGCCGTTGGTGCGCGGTGGACCTTGTAGCACGCGAGCGCTGCGGTCCGAAACTCCGGCTTGCCACGGTCGAACGCGACGACAACGCCGTCGGGATGCGTGTCAGCCACCAGTTTCGCGAGCATCGAGATGAACCCGAACGCCGCGTTGGTGGGACGGCCGTCCGGTGCGGTCATCGTAGGAGGCAGCGCGTGGAAGGCGCGGTGAAGCAGGCTGTTGCCGTCGATCGCGGCGATGGTG
>JACUUN010000157.1 GCA_014859265.1 Coriobacteriia bacterium | reverse complement strand
CTCGGCGGCCGTGACGGTGGCCCACAGCGTGACGTGGGGCGTAAGCGGTGCGGGCAAGATGCGCCACTCCACCGACGGCGGCTCGACGTGGAGCGCCTGGGAGCCCTACGCGGCGACCAAGAACCTCACGCTGCCCGCGCCCGACGGACCCAAGACCGTGCGCGCCCAGTTCGAGGACGCGGCCGGCAACGTGTCGGTGACCGTGATAGAGGGCAGCATCGAGCTCCAGACCACGGTTCCCAGCGGGACGATCGAGATCAACGCAGGCGCGTCCTACACGAACTCGACGGGTGTTACGGTCTTGAGCACGGTGAACTGGAGCGCGGGCGACCCGGGCCAGATGCGCTTCTCCACCGACGGCGGCTCGACGTGGAGCGCCTGGGAGCTCTACGCGGCGACCAAGAACCTCACGCTTCCCACGGGCGACGGAACCAAGACCGTGCGCGCCGAGTTCCGCGACACGGCCGAAGTCACGTCGACCGACGTCATCGAGGACTCCATCATCCTCGACACCACGGCACCGACCGGCTCGATCGCCGTCAACGGAGGTGCGGTGACCACGAGCTCGACGAGTGTGACGGTCAACAACGCCGTGGACTTCGCCGTCTCCGGCGTCCACGCCACCGAGGCGATGCGCTTCACCGTCAACGGCGGCACCACGTGGAGCACCTGGGAGCCCTACGCGGCGAGCAAGGCGCTCACACTTCCGGCAGGCGACGGCACCAAGACGGTCACCGGCGAGTTCAAGGACGCCGCCGGCAACGTCGCGAGTCTCTCCGACACCATCACGCTCGACACCTCCACGCCGACCTTCACCATCCACCACCACTCAGCGGGCGTGACCTTCGACCGCTGGGTGAGCGGCTACAGCACCGCCTACTCGGGTGGCGGGTACGTCTACGGGCGCTGGACCGGGACCAAGCTCTCGGTCCGCTTCACCGGTACCACCATCCGCTGGTACGGCCCGAAGCAGCCCTTCTACGGCATGGCGGACGTCTACCTCGACGGCGGCAAGGTCGCCACCGTCGACTGCTACGCGTCTGCGGAAGAGGCGACCCTGTCGGAGGTCATCTGGGAGAGCGGCACGCTCTCAGATGCCCCCCACACCCTCGAGATACGCCTCACCGGCGCGAAGAACCCCGCCTCGACCTCGAACATCGTGGTCATCGACTACTTCGAGGTCGAAGGAGCCGCGCCGGCTGGCGGCGGGCAGCGCATCGACGAGACGGCCGGCACGCTTTCCGGCCCCTGGATCTACGGCACCAACAGAACCTACATCAACGGTGGCTATCACTACTCCAAGTACTCGAATGCGACGTTCACCGCGACGTTTGAGGGTACCAAGGTGGCCTGGATCGGCCCGAAGACCGGCAACTACGGACGCGCCAAGGTCTACATTGACGGTGTGCAGCAGGGCAGCGTCGTGAGCCAGTATGGCACCATGGGCTGGCGCGAACGGGTCTGGGAGTCCAAGACGCTCACGCCCGGGGATCACACCATCAAGATCGTGCCCACGGGGACGAAGGACGCTGCGTCCAAGAGCACCATCGTCGTCATCGATGCGCTGGACGTGACGCCGTAGGGGAATCCTCTAGGCGAGACCCTCGCACAATCATGTCTGAATCAGACACGGGTCCGATCTTCCGGGCCCGTGTCTGTGTCGAGTCGCCGAGTACGGGGAGGTCGTCGCATGCCAGGTAGCCTGCGTATTTCGCTCGAAGGCCACGAACTAGCTGCGCACGCGCCGATCGATGCCGCCTTCATTCTCGGCTCCGGCCTCTCGGCCTTTGCAGATGCTGTCGATATGCAGTTCTCAGCCCCCTTCGCCGAACTCCCCGGCTTTCCGGGCGTTGGCGAGGTTGCGGGCCACTCCGGGCGCCTCGTCATCGGTGCCCTTGCCGACAGGCAGGTTGCCGTCTTCGCAGGGCGCGTCCACCGCTACCAGGGCCTCTCGGCGCTCGACGCCGCATGGCCGGCTCGGCTCGCCGCCGCTCTCGGCGCAAAGGTGCTGGTGGTCACGAACGCGGCCGGGGGCGTGAGCGAACGCGTCGCGACAGGCGGTCTCGTGCTCGTGTCCGACCACATCAACCTCATGGGCGACAGCCCGCTCGTGGGGTGGCCCGGACCGGAGGGCGGCACACCGTTCGTGCCGCTCCATGACGCATACGACCCCGACCTCCGGTCCACAGCCCGCGTGCTCGCCATCGAGTTCGGCATCGCGCTCACGGAGGGCGTGTACGCTGCAGTTCTCGGCCCGAACTACGAGACGCCGGCTGAGGTGCGCTATCTGCGCGCCATCGGGGCGGACATCGTGGGCATGTCCACCGTACCAGAGGT
>JACUUN010000048.1 GCA_014859265.1 Coriobacteriia bacterium | reverse complement strand
CGATCACGGCGCTTGTGTCGAGGATCTTGAGCCCCTCCGTCTCATATGCCGCATCCACCTCACTAAGGCCGGGCATGGCGCGTGCGAAATCACCCTTCTTGATGAAGGCGATCCTTACGCCGAGCGAGCCCAGCATGAGGAAGAGCAGCACCGTGGCGAAGGCCGAAAGCCAGACGGGCTCGATGAACCGGAGCGGCACACTGGCAAGCCAGGCGATGGCCAGGCCTATGATCAGACCTGCGATGCCGAGCACAAGGTCGAACGAGGCCATCTCCTGCAGTCGCTTCTCCGCACGGCGATACGTCTGCGCGAGCTCCCGGCCGAAGATCCCGCCCAGCACGTACCCGATAGACAACCCCAGGATGATGAAGATGAAGATGACGGTGTAGGGGGGGTAGCCTATCTGGTCAGACCAGTCGATGAGCCTCGAGATCGCGAGCCCGCCCAACGCACCGGCCACGACGAAGACGAACCGGGTGATATGGACGATCATGGGCGCGTGACGCTTCAGCGGACCTGATACGATCCGGGCGCGCCACCACCTCCCTCCGGGGCAGTGTGATGGGTGCGATGCACCACGATAGGCTGTTCAGGCCGATTCTAGCACGGAAACCCGGTGCTTCAGCCCCTGACGTGGTCCTTGATGCGGCTCAGCCCGTCGGCGATCGCGACCGCGCGGCGCTCGCCAATGCCGTCGACCTCATCGAGGTCTTTGACGGTCGCGGCGAGCACACCCTGAAGCGTGCCGTAGCGCTCCACGATGCGGACTATGACCGACGCTGGGAGCATCGGGATGCGCCGCAGGACGCGCAGCCCCCGGGGACGCACGTGATCCTCGGCCGATTGGGGCTCGGTCCCGGCCAGACCGAGGATGTGCGCGACGATTGTGGGCTCGAGCAGCTGCTCGGTACCGAGCGCTGCTATCTGGGTCCGAACCATGTTGACCTTGCGGGGACCACCATCGCGTGCGTAATCGCGGAGCACCAGCAGGTACTCCTCGTCGACCGTGGCTGTGAGTTCTTCGGCCTGCATCCGCACGAGCCGACCCTCCGTACCGAGTTCAGCGATGTAGCGTGCGACCTCGCGTGCGGTGCGTTGCACGAGCTCGAAACGGCCGATGATGTCGGTAACGTCGCCGAGGGTCACGAGGTCCTCGAACTCGAGCTCTGTGAGCCGGTCGAGGGTCTGATCGAGCCGGTTGCGGTAGCGCTGCAGGGTCTGCAGCGCCTGGTTGGCCTTGGCGAGCAGCACCTCGATCTGGTCGAGGATGACCCGGGTGCCGTTGAGGTAGAGGCTCACGACCTCCCTGCGCTGGGAAATCGAGATGACGAGCGCTCGCGTCTGCCTGCTGGTGCGCTCGGCGGTCCGATGACGCATGCCGGTCTCGGTGGTCGGAAGCGCGGCGTCCGGTACGAGGTGTACGTTCGCCCGGAGGATGCGACTGCAGGCTTCATCGAGAATGATCGCCCCGTCCATCTTCGCGAGCTCGAAGAGGCGCTGGGCAGAGAAGTCCGTGTTGATGGTGAATCCGCCGTTACACAGCGGCTCGACCGCATCCCGGTCGCCGATGACGATGAGCGCTCCGGTCCGAGCAGCAATGATGTAGTCGAGTCCCTCGCGCAGTGGAGTACCGGGCGCGACCTTCTCAAGTTCGGCCCGCATTCGGGCTTCCTCGCTTCGGCCCACGTCCCCTCCCCTCAGCCGGGACTGCATGCTCGCTCTCACGTTGGATTCTGCCAGACCTCACCCCTGCGTGCCAGAGACAGCGGCGTGTGTCGGCCTAGGCGATCAGCCCCACCAGGTCTGCGACGGTCGTACCATTTGGGCGCCTGGCAGCACACGACAGACAGCGCCAGACGGTGCGGGCTCGCGCCACCGGATGCTACTCCCCGGCGGCGCCGCCGGTGGCGGCACCCGAGCCGCGCCGGCGTGATGCGCGCTGCGGTAACGCGGATGCGGGCGCGGCTGCATCCGCGTTCGCGGACGCAGGCACCGGCACCGTCCCTTCGCCCTTGCGGAAGGCAGGCCTGCCGTTCTCACCGAGGTGGATCTCGATAATATCGCCGGTCTTCCACTGTCTCGCGAGGATCTGCTCGGAGAGCGGGTCCTCGAGGAGCCGCTGTATCGCCCGACGAAGCGGACGCGCCCCGAGTGCGGGGTCGAAGCCCTCGTTCGCAAGCATCGTGCGTGCCTCGGAGGTTAGCCTGATACCCATGCCCCGTCCGACGAGCTGCTCGCGCAGCCGGTCGACCATAAGGTCGACGATATGCTCGATCTCCTCGTGGGTGAGGTCGTGGAAGACGATGACCTCGTCCACACGGTTGAGGAACTCAGGCCTGAACAGCTTCTTGAGCTCGCCGGTCACGCGCTCCTTGAGGTCCTCGTACGCGAGACCGTCGCTGGTATCGGCGCTGAAGCCGAGGCGCTGGCCCTTGACGATGTCGCGGGCTCCGATGTTGCTCGTCATGATAACGATGGCGTTCTTGAAGTCCACCTTGCGGCCCTGTGCGTCAGTCAGGCGCCCCTCCTCGAGGATTTGCAGCAAGACGTTGAATACGTCCGGATGCGCCTTCTCGATCTCGTCGAAGAGGATGACCGAGTACGGGCGGCGGCGCACGATCTCGGTGAGCTGCCCGCCCTCGTCGAAGCCGACGTAGCCGGGAGGCGATCCGATGAGCCGGCTCACGGTGTGCTTCTCCATGTACTCGCTCATGTCGAGCTGCACGAGCGCCTCTTCACTGCCGAAGAGGAACTCGGCAAGCGCCTTGGAGAGCTCGGTCTTTCCCACGCCTGACGGGCCGAGGAAGATGAACGACCCAGCAGGGCGTCGCGGATCTTTGAGCCCGGCACGCGCACGGCGTATGGCCTTGCTCACGGAAACGACCGCCTCGTCCTGGCCGACGATACGCTCGTGAATACTGGTCTCCATGCGGAGTAGCCTCGCGGTCTCCTCCTCGGTGAGCGCGGTGACCGGCACACCGGTCCACATCGAGACGACGTCCGCGATCTCGCACTCGGTGACCTCGACCAGACGACGCGCCTCGGGCTTGAGCCACTCCTCCTCCATCGCACGCTTCTCAGCGATAACCTGCTTCTCGTTGTCACGCAGGGCAGCGGCCTTCTCGAACTCCTGCGCCTCGATAGCCGCTTCCTTCTCCGCACGCACGCGGCGCAGCCGGTCTTCGACCTCCTTGACTCCCGGAGGCGCGGTCATCATCTTGATACGCATCTTGGAGCCGGCCTCGTCGATGAGGTCAATCGCCTTGTCGGGCAGGAAGCGGTCGGATATGTAGCGGTCGGCCAGTGTCGCCGCCGCCTCGATCGCGCCGTCTGTGATAGAGACACGGTGGTGCGCTTCGTAGCGATCGCGCAGGCCGCGCAGAATCTCGACGGTCTCGGCCACGCTCGGCTCGCCGACCATGATCGGCTGGAAGCGGCGCTCGAGCGCGGGATCCCTCTCCACGTACTTGCGGTACTCGTCGAGCGTGGTGGCTCCGATTGTCTGCAGCTCGCCGCGGGCGAGAGCGGGCTTGATGATGCTCGCGGCATCGATGGCGCCTTCGGCGGCGCCGGCGCCCACAAGCGTGTGCATCTCGTCCACGAAGAGGATGATGTCACCCCGCTCGCGAATCTCCTTCATCAACTTCTTGAGCCGATCCTCGAACTCGCCACGATACTTGGAACCGGCGACGAGCGCGGCCAGGTCAAGCGTGTAGAGCTGCTTGTCCTTGATGGTCTCGGGCACCTCGTCAGCAGCGATGAGCTGCGCGAGCCCCTCGGCCACCGCAGTCTTACCCACACCGGGCTCACCGATGAGCACGGGATTGTTCTTGGTGCGGCGCGACAGGATCTGCATGACGCGCTCTATCTCGTTGGACCGGCCGATGACCGGATCGAGCTTGCCCTCCTTGGAGGCGCGCGTCAGGTTGCGGCCGAACTCGTCGAGCAGCGCACCTCCCCCACTGCGGCGCTCCTCGGCCGACTCGCCCTGCTTGCCGTAGTGACCCGAAAGCAGCTGGATAACCGCGGAACGGACCTTCTCGAGGTCGGCGCCGAGGTTGAGCAGCACCTGGGCTGCGACACCCTCTCCCTCGCGTATGAGGCCGAGGAGGATGTGCTCTGTACCGATGTAGTTGTGGCCGAGCTGGAGCGCCTCGCGAAGCGAGAGCTCGAGCACCTTCTTCGCACGCGGGGTGAAGGGGATGTGGCCGGTCGGCACGAAGGTCCCCCGGCCGATGAGTTCCTCGACCTGCGCGTGCACGTCCTCGAGAGAGATGCTGAGACTCTCGAGCGCCTTGGCGGCGATACCGTCCTGCTCGCGAATCAGACCGAGCAACAGGTGCTCGGTCCCGATGTAGTTCTGATTGAGCATGCGCGCCTCTTCCTGGGCGTACACCACGACCCTGCGCGCTTTCTCGGTGAATCGTTCGAACATGGTGGGTTGCTCCTCGTATCGATACCGGTCACGGACGGAACCGGGACGCTCCTGCAGGGACTAGTATACCCGCCCCACTGACGGGGGGCGGCATCTCTATCATCGGCAAAGCAAGCGCGATGCCATAGACTTGAGTCGGAGGCACTCAGATGTGGGGAGGTGTGACAGAGCCCGGATGGTCTCCCTGTTACGCCTCCGGACGCATGTGCGGGAAGAGAAGCACGTCACGGATGGACGCGCTGTCAGTGAGCAGCATGACCAGACGATCGATGCCGATGCCGAGGCCGCCCGCGGGCGGCATGCCGTACTCCAGCGCCCTCAGGTAGTCATCGTCGAAACCCATCGCCTCGTCATCCCCGGTTGCCTTGGCGCGTATCTGCGCCTCGAAGCGCTCCCGCTGGTCAATCGGGTCCACGAGCTCGCTGAACGCGTTGGCGATCTCGCGGCCGTTCATGATGACCTCGAAGCGCTCCGTGAGCTCCGGCTCGCCGGGCTTCTTGCGCGCAAGCGGCGAGGTCTCGAGCGGGTACTCGGTCACGAAGACGGGACCGATGAGGTCGTGCTCCACGAGCTTCTCGAAGAGTTCCGCTATGAGCTTACCCTTGCCCCAGAAGTCGTCGGCCCGGACACCATGGGTGATGCAGAGCGCCCGCAGCTCCTCGGAGGAGCGGGCGAACGACACGTCCTCGCCGGCTGCTTCGGACGTGAGCTCGATCATCGTACGTCGGGGCCACGGGGAGGAGAGGTCTACGGGGGTGCCCTGGTACTCGATCGTGAGCGTGCCTAGGACCTCCTCGGCCACGGTGGTGATGAGGCTTTCTGTGAGCTCCATCATGCCCTCGAGGTCGGTGAAAGCCTGATAGGCCTCGAGCATCGTGAACTCGGGGTTGTGCCGCGGCGACATACCTTCGTTCCGGAAGCTGCGGTTCACCTCGTAGACGCGCTCGAACCCACCCACGAGCAGCCGCTTGAGGTAGAGTTCGGGTGCTATCCGCAGGTAGAGGTCGATATCGAGAGCGTTGTGGTGCGTTACGAACGGGCGCGCGGTCGCCCCGCCGGGAATCGGGTGGAGCATCGGCGTCTCGACCTCAATGAACCCGCGGCCCTCCATGAAGCGGCGGATGGCCGACATGATGCGGAACCGCGTCTCGAACACGTGCCGCACCTCGGGGTTGGCGATGAGGTCGACGTAGCGCTGGCGGTAGCGTGTCTCAGTATCGGTCAGCCCGTGGTACTTCTCGGGAAGCGGGCGCAACGACTTCGAGAGCAGCGTCACCTCTTTGGGCGCGACGGAGAGCTCTCCCCTGCGAGTGCGCAACACCTCGCCGGTGGCACCGACCCAATCTCCAAGGTCGAGCTCGATGGCCACAGTAAAGGCCTCGTCGCCGAGTACGTTCACCCGGCAGAAGAGCTGCAGGTCTCCAGTGGCGTCACGGATGACGAGGAACGCGACCTTGCCCTGCTCGCGCCGGGCGACCAGCCTGCCTGCGACCGAGACGGTCTGGCCGGTCTCCGCGCCGGGCTCCAGATCGCTCCAGACCTCGGCGAGTTCGGCGGCACGGTAAGTAACGTCGAAGCGGCTCAGATAGGGTTCTCGTCCCGCCGTGCGCAGCTGGTCAAGCTTGCTGCGGCGCGACGAGAAGGCGTCGTCGGGCGAAGTGCCATCCGATCCGGTCGTGGCATCTGCGCCCGCGTGGTTGACGTTGTCGCCGTCCACGGCCGCGCCTAGCGCGAGATCTTCTTGATGGTGTACTCGAGCAGGCGGCCCGAGGGCGTGGAAACCGTGACGGTCTGGCCCTTCTTGGCTCCCATGATCGCCTGGCCCACCGGCGACTCGTTGGAGATCTTCGCCTGAGTGGGGTCTGCTTCAGCCGAGCCGACTATCTGGTACTTATGGACGTCGCCGGTCTCCGAGTCCACGAGCTCGACCTTGCTGCCGAGGCTGACCTTCGAAGAGTTCGCCGGAGACTCGATGATCGTCGCGTTGGAGAGAATCAAGTTGATCTCGGCGATCCGGCTCTCGACCCACGCCTGCTCGTTCTTGGCGTCGTCGTACTCGGAATTCTCCGAGATGTCCCCGAACTCCTTGGCTTCCTTGATTCGCTCACCGACTTCTCGACGACGGACGGTCTCCAGGTACCTAAGCTCCTCTTCGAGCTTGGTCTGGCCTTCAACGGTGAGGACTGTCTCTTTGTGCATGACCTGCAGACTCCCGTACGGGTCGGTTCCGCGCGGGGCGCGAGAACGGCCGATGACTAACGGACGGGCTGCCCGCTATCCGGACAGCCCGCGAAAATGTCCACGAAAGTATACCCCATACTCCCGTGAGCGCAAGAGAGCGCGTCAGCGACGCCCCGACTTACTCGTCGGACTTGGACGCCTTTGTGGAGGTTTCTTCCTCCAGGTCCTCGTCGTCCTCGCCCTTACCATCCACGCCGTCGCGGATGGCCTTCATCGTCTTGCCGATCGACTTGCCGAGCTGGGGAAGCCTGCTCGGACCGAAGAGCAGCAGCACGACGACGAGGATGATCACCCACTCCATGCCACCTGGCAGACCAAGAACAGCCATGTTCACTTCACTCCTCGGAATGCGTTGCGAATCTTCCACGGCCGCTCATGCAGCCGGTCACTCCCTGTGCCCGCAGGAAAGGATATCACTCGGCGACGACTGCCGCTATCTCATCGGACTTCGACAGGTAGTACAGCGTATGAAGCAACTCCCGGACCGGGTCGGTGTTGTGCGCCACCACACCCGCCGGAGCGTACACCATCGTCGGCGAATAATTGAGGATCACCCGGATGCCATTGGCCACCATGAGGTCGGTCACTTCCTGTGCCGCGTCCTGCGGCACCGCGATCACACCGATCCGGATGCCCTGCTCGGAGACGACGCGGGGGAACTCCGAGATGTCCCGTACGATTATGTCGCCTGCCTTCCCTCCAACTTTGGTCGGATCCTTGTCGAAGACTGCGACAAGCGCGAAGCCGCGCTCTTTCAGGCCATCGTACGCTGCTATAGCCGTGCCGAGATGCCCGGCTCCCACGAGCACCATGCGGTGCGTATGGTCCGAACCGAGGATGTGCTGGACGCGTTCGACAAGCGAGACGATGTCGTAGCCCACGCCACGCTTACCGAACTGACCGAAATGCGTGAGGTCACGCCTGATCTGTGCAGGATTGATGCGCGTGAGTTCGCCGAGTCGCGCGGAGGACACAGTGCTGTTGCCCTCTTGTCTGAGCTGGAGCAGGACACCGAGGTACGCAGGAAGACGCTCGATGACCCCTTCCGGAATGTGGTCGATGTGGTTCACGTTCACGCCGTATCCCCTCAAGTTGCCCTAACAGATATAGTAACAATAGTTACAAATTCAGCACAAGCACATCAGGCAAACTCGGTGTCGCGAGAACCTCAGATTGAAGCGCGGCGAATGCGCGAAACGACATCTGCCCTGGTGAGAATGCCTACGAGGCGCCCGTCCTCAACAACCAGAAGCGCACCGGGCCCTGGTGTGGTAAGCCGCGGGAGGACAGAATCGGCCGCCTCTCCCCCGTCTATGAGCAGCCTGGAGAGGTCTCGGTCCGCGGCTTCGGCCACGTAGGTCGTCGCCCACTCGTCACGAGGGATGCGCTTGACGTCGGAAAGCGAGATGAGGCCGATGATGGAGCCGGCGGACTCGACCGGATAGCGGCTGTGTCGTCCGCCTAAGAAGTACTCCTCCACGAGCTCCTCGAGCGTCATCGAACCGGGAGCAACCACCGGAGCGGGCGACATGATCGCCGAGACACGCACACCTTCCAGCGTAGCCTTCAGCAGCTGCTGGCGATAGGAGGCCTCGGCAAGCATGGCGATGAACCAGCCGATGAGCCCGAACCAGATGAAGTCGAGCGATCCCCGCAGCACTCCGAGCACCGCGACCGCCACCATGGTGTAGCCGATGAACTGGCCCGCCCGGCTCGCCCATAATGTCGCCTTGAGTTGGTCGCCTCCAATCCCCCAGAGTACTGCCCGTAGCACCCTGCCGCCGTCGAGCGGAAACCCCGGAAGCAGATTGAACAGAGCGACCCAGAAGTTGATGAATGCCAGGTACTGGAAGGGTGCCCACACGATGTCCGTCACACCCGCAGCGCTCAGGCCGACGTATGCAAGGAAGAACATCGCCGCCAGGACCAGGCTGGCGAGCGGGCCCGCGATGGCCATGAAGAACTCGCGGCCGGGGCCCGCCGGCTCCTCCTCCATCTGCGCGACACCGCCGAAGACGAACAGTGTTACCTTCTCGACCTTGATGCCCCCGGTCTTCGCCACCAGTGAGTGACTGAGCTCATGAGCGATGATGGATGCGAAGAAGAGTAGCGCGGTGATGATGCCACTCAGCGCGTTCACCCAGGGTGCACGGCCAGGGAACTCGCCAGGATAGTAGGTGAACGAGAGGGTCGTCGCAACGAGGACGAAGATGATGAGCCACGTGGGGTTCACCTCGAGCGGGATGCCGAACAGACGGCCGAGCCTGAATGACGGCAGGTTGAACACCGGCTACTCCACCTCCTGACGGACCGGGGCGCCCTGAGGCGCCCCGGCGAACGTCAGCAACGGACCTCTCTAGAAGCTTGCCCCTTCCAGCGCGTTCGCACACACGCATTCCCGCTCTGCAGGCAGTGCAGGGATCATCGCGTAGAGCAGTCGCTTGACCTTGTCGTTGTTCTCATTGAAGACGCGGATGACCTCCTCGTTGGTGACCGGCTCCACGCCCTCGGCACCAGCGTCATGGTCGGTTATCAGCGAGATGTTGCAGTAGCAGATCTCCAACTCACGCGCGAGGTAGCACTCGGGGTACTGGGTCATATTGATGACTTCCCAGCCCTGCGATGCGAACCAGCGGGACTCGGAGCGGGTCGAGAAACGCGGGCCCTGGATGACCACGACGGTACCCGTCGGATGCACCGTGATGCCGCGTTCCACGGCCTTGTCGTATGCGATGCTCCGCATCGTCGGGCAGTACGGGTCGGCCGCGGAAACGTGTGTGGTCACGGGACCATCGTAGAAGGTGTCCTTGCGGCCCCAGGTGCGGTCTACGAACTGGTCGCAGATCACGAAGTGACCGGGCTCAATCTCCGGTTGAAGCGAGCCGCATGCGTTCGGCCCTATGATGCGGGAGACGCCCAGCTCTTTCATCGCCCAAAGGTTCGCCCGGAAGTTGATCATGTGCGGGGGCAGGGAGTGGTCCTTGCCGTGCCGCGGAAGGAACGCGACGCTTCTGCCGCCGATCTCCCCGTGCATGACCGGGGATGACGGTGCGCCGAATGGTGTGGTGATCTTGAACTCCCGGGGGTTGTCAAGCAGCTCGTAGAAGCCGCTGCCGCCGAAAACGCCGATCTCGGCCCTCGGATACTCCATCTTGCTCTCCTCTTCGGTGCTCGTGTCCCGTTCGGACAAGTGTCACCGCATGATTGTAGAACATCGCCACGAGGAAGGCTCACGCGCGAACCAGGTGGCACGCCTCCTCTGCGTCGGGTACCGGTCGCTGCTCCTCTGCAGCGGGAGCGGGAGCGTAGAGGGACGCTTCGGTGACCCCCACTCAAGCTCGCCGTGGTGCGAGAGAACCGCATGGGACAGCCGTGTCAAAAGCTCGCGTGAAGGGGCAGGCGACAGCGAGGCCGAAGCCTCCCTCAGGCGCCGCTCGGAGAGAACGACATGGCCGAGGAGCCGGTCTTCATCGGTGTAGCCGACCGCCGTGTCATACGTGAGTTCGTCGACTTTACCGATGTCGTGCGGAAGTACCGCGGTCACCAGAAGATTGGTGTCGACGCCAGCGTACATCGGGCCGAGCGTGCGGCAGAGCGCAGCGACCGCGAGGGTGTGCTCGATAAGGCCCCCGAGGTATGCGTGGTGATGGGCGCGAGCACCAGGGCATGCGGCGAACGTCGAGAAGAAGCCGCGATCGCCGAAGACAGCTTTGAGGATGCGTCTCAGCACGCGGTCACGGACCGCGGCTGCAACGGCATTGAACTCTGTGATGACCTCGTCATTCTCTCGGTGGGAGGACTCGATGAGATCGGCTGGGTCGTACTCGGACACGGGTGCAAGATACTCGACCGAGATGCGCTTGCCTCCACGATAGGAACTGACGGTTCGCGAACGTACTGACCCTTCATCGGTTCGCCCTTCCATCGTCATCTTCTCGATCAGAAGCGTAGACAGAGGGTCTGACAACACGCTCAGAGGGCGCGAACGCGGGCCAATGCGCCTGACTCGATCCCGTAGCGCTCCGCAGCACTACCCATCCGGATAGCCAGCGTGAGCCACCCGGACGAGTCGACGAGAGCCACCGGGTCGCCCTCCGCGACGTCCACGAACGTACTTGCGAACGGCACCTCGAGCGTGAGGTGGCCGAAACCTACCTCGAGCCGTTCGCTGTCCAAGCCGCGTTCGGCGAGTTCTTCGGCCGCGATGCGCAGTCGAAGAGATCCGAACCGGTCGCACTCGAGCACGGGAGCGACCACGTACTCCCCGTCCGACACGGTGGGAGCGAAAGGGGCCGGCACGAGCGAGGCGGGGTCGACGGGGTCGCCAAGCGAGGCCGGCTCGACACCACAGGCCAGCGCAGCCGCGGCGGGAGCGAGGACGTCCCGTGCGTGAAAGGTGCCGAGTGGCTTGCGGAAGTCGATCTTGGATGGGTCTACCGCATAGGCCGCCTCCACACCTCCGGACCGCTCGGCCGCCAGGATGAGTACGCCGTTGTCCGGTCCGACGAGTCGTGTCCCGCGGGGCGTCGTGATGCACAGGTCCTTACGTCCGCCGCCTACACCCGGGTCGACGACCACCAGGTGAATAGCTTCGGGAAGCTGGTACACACCCGCAGCGGCAACGGCAGCGCCTTTTCTGATGTCGAACGGCGGAATCTGGTGGCCGAGATCGACCACTCGGGCAAGCGGGCACGCACGGTGAATCACCGCGTGGCACACTCCGACCCATGCGTCTTCAAGCCCGAAGTCCGATACGAAACACACGATGTTCTGCACGTTGTCGTCCTCCCGCCGGTGCTGATCGCACTCCCGAATTCGGGTGCCCACTCTCTGTATCTCCCCCGAAGCCGGGAATCGACTACCATGTGATGCGAGCGACGACGGAAGGCGGTGCACCGATGGGCGGACGCGCGATGATCGGACTGACCGCTCTGTCAGTGGCGCTTGCGGCCCTGTTCACCGGATGCAGCGGGCCCGACGTGACGTTCGTGTCGGAAGGTTCCGAGTACACGCTCGAGCAGGTCGAGGCCCTCCACACGTCCGAGGCGCCTCCACCGTCTCTCGCAGGCGAGCCCGTCGCTGATGCGTCCGAACTCAGGCGCGACGTCCTCGTCGAGCTGCGCTCCCGGGGAGACGAGCCTGCTGAACTCGCAGAGTTCGTGACTCGCTCGCTCGCCGATACCGGCCGCTCCGTCCTGTACTACGGCGAGGCCGCACTCGTTGAGGGGACATCCGCCTGGATCCTGCTCGAGGTCTGGGGTGCTGAGAGCGGTACCCTGGACAGCACCCGCTTGTGGGTGTTCGAGCGTGAGAGCGGCGCGGTCGTCTACTCGTCCTCGAATCGCTGACCGGCACCCGGGATGCTCACGCGGCTCCCCAGTGGCTCTCGAGCCATGCGCTGACCTCTCTAGCGACACGATCGCCGTCCGCGCCCGACTCTCTGAGGTCGGCAGCGATTGACGCAGCCATCACGCGCAGGCGGTACTCGCATGCCCCGGGCGCGTTGGACCGGGCTGCTAGACGGCGCACGACCGCACGAAAGTAGGCTCTGACACGTCTTCGTGACGTCGCGTCGAGCGCCCCGCTCCCGAGATGTGAGAGGTTGCGGGCGGTAATCTCGTGCGCGTGACGCGCGAGCCGCTCCGGAAGACCGTCTTCCGTCTGCGCGGCGCGGGCCAGCTCATCCGTGTACGACCACAGAGAATGCAGCGTAAACGTCTGTGCCACGATTCTTCACCTCCGTACGAACGTCTGTTCGTACGAAAGATAGTACGGGGCTCTGACAGAACGGTGTTTGTGCCCGAAGCTGCCGCGCGTTCTAGGCCAGAACCCCGAGAAGCCATGCCTTCAGCCACGCGCTACCCGCAAGCTCCAACCCGGTCAGCACCAAAGCGAGCAGAATCGGGATCATGGCGTCACTCAGACGTGACGCCCGGCGTTCGAATGGCGGCAGAAGGCACACGATGACGAGGTTCACAGTCGTGAATGTCACGATGATGGCCGCGGTCGCAAGTAGCGGGTAAGCAACGCCTAGGTACGGTGCCCCGTACCAGACAGCGATGTAGGAGCCGGCGAGCGCCGCGAGGTAGACCCCCACTCTCGCTGTATCGTCGAGCACACGTCCAGAGCCGGGGCTGCGCCAGAGTTCCGCGGCGAGTACGGGCGTGATCCATGCAGCGAGAGCGAAGCCCGTCATCAATCCGGTCATCAGGCGGATCTCATTCGTCGTGACGCGCAAGCCCGTGTACGATGTGACCCCGTCAAACGCCATCGCGACGACCCCGAAGGCGAGCAGGGCGTTGACCGATGCTGCAGGAGGCCGCGACGGCCGATCCCTGTGCATCAGCGAGAGAACACCAAGCGCGATCGCGAATCCGAGGTAGATTCCCGCGTCGCGCGCACAAACCGGCACCCGGAGTCCTCCCCCGAACAACGAGCGCTCGGGCAACTGGTGGCACAGACCGAAGCCCACCGCATCGAGCACTGCCTGAAGCACGTGTCCCTCCCTGAGAGACACGGCAGACCGGTCATCGACCGGCCTGCCGTCAAGAGTCGGATGGTCGGGATGGCGGGATTCGAACCCACGACCTCTGCGTCCCGAACGCAGCGCTCTACCAAGCTGAGCCACATCCCGACGAGGCGGTATGATACACGCTCCCGTGCGCCAGGGCAAAGACCTCGATCACGAGGAAGGGCCCCTCCTTCGAGGGGCCCTTCCCGTACCTCAGCGAGTGCTGCTGGCCTGATAGCCGGCATCCGGTGCCTTAGCCTTAGGTCTACTGTCTGCTCAGTCCAACGTGGCACCTTGCACAGATGGTCGGCTCGTGGCACTCGAAGCACGGCTCTGCGCCGCTCTCCCTCACGATGGCGGGATGCTCGAGCTCCCACGACCTGGCGCCGGTAGCACCTTCGTGGTGGCACCTGTCACAGAAGAACTGGACGTGGCAGTTGGTGCAGACTGGCTTCGTGAGATCGCCGGACTGGAAGCTGCCAGCGTGCGTGTCCTTGAAGTCCGTGGGGTGCGGCATCTCGATCCTGTGGCAATCGCTGCAGAATCTCGCCTCGACACCACCCTCGCCGTGACAGTACGTGCAGTTCTCCGGCAGGTCGTTGTAGGCCGCCGGATGTCCTGCTGGCGTATCGATGTTCGGACGACGGGTCCAGCCTGCCTGCTGGTGCGAACCCGGCAGCACTGCCTGAGCCGTGTGGCACCCGACGCAGAACGCCTTCTCGTGACACTTCTCGAAGCAGCCGTCGCCGCCCTGCTCGTTCACGGTGTTCGCGTGGACGCGCAGCCAAGGCTGCCCGTCGATCGCGCCCTCATGGTGACAGTCGCTGCAGAGCTCGACGAAGGTGTGGCAGTTCGCGCAGACAACCGGATTGCTCCGGCCGGTAGCGGCGTGGAACTCCTTGAAGTCCTGCGGGTGTGGCATCTCAAGCACGTGGCAGCTCTTGCAGAACGCCGCGTTCGGTCCGCCGTCACCGTGACATACCTCGCATGCAGTGATCTCGTTGGTCGCCGATACTGCGTGCTCGCCGAGCTCGTCAGCCGGCCTGCGTAGCCAGTCGGCTGCGGCGTGCGACGAGGGGACCGGGTTGGTCGCGGTGTGGCACTCCTGACAGTAAGAGATCTCGTGGCAGACCTCGAGGCAGCCCGGAACGCCGTTCGTACGAACGGCCTCGGCATGCTGCTGCTGGCCCCACACAACCTCGGTGCTGAACTCCCAGT
>JACUUN010000156.1 GCA_014859265.1 Coriobacteriia bacterium | reverse complement strand
AGCACGGTGCTAGATTTCACACAACAAGGACACCCCCAGACGCTTGCTCCCCACCTGCTCCGGTATACTGTGCCTGCCGCCCACGTATCCTCCAGTCAGGACACTCACCAGTGCTCACAAGGATCACCGGGTTCCTCAACGAATACCTGCGCATCAACGCGGTGCGCCGCATGCTCACGATCGTCGACATCAAGACGAGCGAGGTCGTGGGCCTCGTGGTGTTCGCCGTCATCTTCGCGGTCTTCGAGGGCATCGGCATCTCGCTGCTCCTGCCTGTCCTCCAGTACGCCGAGGGCGGTCAGACCGCGATCGTCGAGAGCTCGGGTCCCATCTGGGTCGTGCTCGCGCGGTTCATGGAGCTCTTCAACCTGCCGGTCACCTTGCCGGTGCTGCTCGTCATGGCGTTCACGCCCATCCTGATGCGCCAGGTGGTCTTCTACTTCAACACCTGGTACTCCGCGGTGGTATCGAGCCGCATTGGCATCCGGATGCGCATGCAGACACTCGACACCGTGCTCAACGCCGATCCGGAGTTCTTCGGCCGTCACCCCGTGGGCAAGCTCGTTGGCATCGTCATCAGCCAGACCGGGGCAGCCGGAGCCGCCATCCTCGCGGTCATCAAGCAGCTCTCGATCACGCTACTTATGCTGCTCTACGTCGCCATCCTGCTGGCCATCTCGGTGCCGCTCACCGCGATCACGCTGGTCTTCGCAATCCTCGTATCCATGCTGATCAAGGCGAACATCCGCAAGATCCGCGATTTCGCCGTCGAGTCTGCGGCGATCAGCCAGGAGATGATGGGCAAGATCGTCGAGCGGCTCGGGTTGACGCGCCTCATCAAGCTGCGCGACCAAAAGCAGGTCGAGTCCGACCGGATCCGGGATTTCTCCGAGACGATGCGCGCCATCGGCGTGAAGCAGGCGCGGCTCGGGGCGAGGATCGAGGTCACGGCCGACCCGCTGCTCATGCTCTCGGTGTTCATCACGCTCTACATCGGTATCAGCGTGCTCGGCATGACGCTTGCCCAGCTCGGCCTCGTGCTCTTCGTACTGAGCCGGCTCAACGCCAAGGTCAAGGAGTTCAACGCGGGACGCCAGATGATCTCGCAGAACATGGCGGGGTTGCTACTCGTCAAGGAGATGACCGAGGAGGCCACCGCGTCCAACAGGATCCGGGGCGGCGCGCTGCCGTTCGAGGACCTGAAGCGCGAGCTCGTGCTGACCGACGTCACGTTCGACTACCCTGACGCGTATGCGGCGGATGGCACGCTCGTCTCGAAGGGAAAGAGCGTGCTCAAGGGCGTGTCGATCATCATCCCGGCGGGCTCGTTCACCGCGCTCGTGGGCCGTTCGGGTGCAGGCAAGTCCACGCTAGTGGAACTCCTGCCCCGCCTGCGCGACGCGACGAGCGGCACCATCACCTACGACGGCACGGACATCAAAGACTTCCAGGTCGGCTCGCTCCGCAAGGGCGTGGGGTACCTCACCCAAAGCGCGATGCTCTTCAACGACACCGTGCGCGAGAACCTCGTCTACGGCCTGGACTACGAACCAACCGAGGAGCAGATGCGCACGGCGCTCGAGCAAGCCTACGCGACCTTCGTCTACGACCTGCCGAGCGGGCTCGAGACCAAGCTCGGCGACCGCGGCGTGCGCTTTTCCGGAGGTGAGCGCCAGCGTATCGGCCTGGCGCGCGTGCTGCTGGCCGACACCTCCCTACTCATCCTTGACGAGCCAACGAGCGCGCTTGACTCCGAGTCGGAAGCCTACATCCAGAAGGCGCTCGCCGACCTGCACGGCACCAAGACCATCATCGTCATCGCGCACCGGCTCGCCACCGTCATCCAGGCCGACCAGCTGCTCGTGGTCGAGGACGGACACATCGTGGAGCGCGGCACGCACGCCGAGCTGGTCACGAAGGGCGCCACGTACCAGAAGCTCTTCGAGACGCAGCTGCTGGCATAGGGGTCAGGCGACGCCGAGGGGCTCGATACGCGTCCCTTTGCGCTCCAGTTCCTGTGCTGCATCCCAGAGATCGACCGCACGCTGCGCGTTGAGCCAGAACTCGGCCGAGTTGCCGAAGAGCAGCGAGAGCCTCAATGCCATGTCGGCGCTCAATGCTCGACGCTCCCGGACCAACTCGTTCACCGTCTGGCGCGACACGCCCAGCGCTTCGGCGATGCCTGCGACGGTCAGCCCATAGTCGGGCATGAAGTCCTCGCGCAACATCTCCCCGGGGTGGATGGGGCGCACACTGCGCAGCCGTGTGTTTGGAACCGGCACGTCGCACCTTCCCTCAGTGATAGTCACAGACCTCGACGTCGTAGGCGTCCAACCGCGACGCGAGATCGAGATACTCGAGCCGCCTCCGTGCCCTCCGCGC
>JACUUN010000252.1 GCA_014859265.1 Coriobacteriia bacterium | reverse complement strand
GGGCCTGATCAGCGTATGCGGCTGACGTCGGCACGGTGATCGATGCAGACGGCCCTCACGACGCGCTCGGACTCGACGACGCGGTAGACGATGCGGCACGGGCCGCGCCGTGCGGGTAGGCCTGCCCCTCGCAGCCGTTCGACGGCGTGATGCCGCCTGCAAGCGCCTCGACCACACGCGTGGCGACCACGGCGTCCCACCGGTCGGGGCGCGGCCAATCTCTTGGCGAGTCGAGCGCCTCGACAAGGCCCGCGAGGATCGCATCGTCCTCGGCGGGTACCAGGCGGTTGGCACCTACTTCGACGGTGACGGCGCGCTCGGTGTTGCGCCTCACGGTCACGCACGGCGTGCCGAGCATGCACGACTCCTCCTGCACGCCACCGGAGTCGGTGACGATGGCGGCCGCGTCGGCCTGCAGCGAGAGCATGTCGAGGTAGCCGACCGGGTCAGCGAGGTGGATGTTGGATGTTTCGAGGCCCACGCCGTGCTCGGCGAGCAGCGGACGGGTGCGCGGGTGGACCGGGAAGAGCACCGGGAGCGGCGCGTGGGCGAAGGCAGCGACCACCGCGGCGAGGCGCTCGGGGTGGTCGGTGTTCTCGGGACGGTGAAGCGTAGCGAGCACGTAGCCGCCGGGCTCCAGGCCGTGGGATCGGCATGCCGCGCGCAAGCGCGCGTCGGCGGCGTGCATGAGCACCGACTCGGCCATGATGTTGCCGACGAAATGGATGCGGCTCTCCTCGACGTTCTCACGGAGCAGGTTCTCCCCCGCCTCGCGCGTGGGTGTGAGATGCATCGCCGAGAGCTGGTCGGCCACGAGGCGGTTGACCTCCTCGGGCATCGACATGTCAAAGCTGCGAAGCCCCGCCTCGAGGTGGATCACCGGGATGTGGAGCTTGGCCGCGGCGAGTGCGCCTGCGAGCGTGGAGTTCACGTCGCCGACCACGATGAGCGCATCGGGCCGCTCGACGGCGAGCAGCTCCTCGAGCCGCATCATCGCCGTGCCGGTCTGCACCGCGTGCGTACCCGAGCCCACCTCGAGGTACCAGCGAGGCTCGGGGATGGCGAGGTCGCGGAAGAAGACGTCCGACATGATGGCGTCGTAGTGCTGGCCGGTGTGCACGAGATCGGCCTCGTGACCCGCCTCGCGCAACGCGGGGATGAGCGGGCCGACCTTGATGAAGTTCGGACGGGCACCGACGACGGTGATCAGGCGCATGCGGGCTCCTCGGCGAGCGGCTGGTGCGCGGGCGTGCGGGTAGATGATAGCGCGAAGGGCGTCACTCGGATGCTATCCCAACAGCTTTCTGAGGTTCTCCCGTAATCCCTCGGCGAACTCCTCGGTCTCGAGCGCAAGCGCGATGTTGGCCTCAAGCCACGACTGCACGTTACCCGTGTCGTAGCCTCGCGACGTCATCTTGACCGCATAGACGTTCTCGGTGTGCAGCAGCTCGCGAATTGCGTCGGTGAGCTGGATCTCGTCACCACGACCGGGCTCGATCCTCGGCAGGATCTGCATGATCTTCGGGGTGAGCAGGTACCGGCCGAAGATGGCCAGGTTGCTCGGTGCCTCGTTCACCGGCGGCTTCTCAACGAGGTCCGTGAGCTTGTAGACGCCCGGCTCGACCTCATTGCCGGCGATGACGCCGTAGCGGCTCACCATGTCGCGCTCGACCTCCTCGACTGCGATAACCGAGACGCCCTCGTAGCGCTCGTGGACCTCGGTCAGGCGCGTGAGACAGCTGTTGTCAGGCACGATCACGTCGCCGAGCATGACGAAGAACGGCTCGTCACCGGTGAACGGTGCGCCGCAGCCAATCGCATGACCGAGACCCCGCGGACGCTTCTGCCGCACGTAGAAGACCTCGGCCAGCTCGGAGATCGCGCGCACCTCGCGCAGCTTGGGGAAGTTGCCTGACTGCTCGAGTAGCTCCTCGAGTTCGATGGAGCGGTCGAAGTGGTCCTCGATCGCCCGCTTGTCCCGCCCCGTCACGAGCAGGATCTCATCGGCCCCGGCAGCCACTGCCTCCTCCACCACGTACTGGATGACCGGCTTGTCGACCACGGGCAGCATCTCTTTAGGCTGTGACTTGGTCGCCGGCAGGAAGCGGGTCCCGAGACCCGCAGCGGGGATGATGGCCTTCATATGGGCGCACTCCATTCGGGTCGCACATGGCACAGCCCCCGGATGGGGGCTGCCGTCTGGTCACGCGCTCAACTATATCAGCCTTCTGTGCGCGGGTGGCAGAAGGAAGATCTACGGCGTAACGTCAAGCGCGTCGACCACGATGTTGTAGCCGGCCGATGACGCAGACTTCGATCCGGTGACCCGCAACTCGAGCTTGTGGGTGCCGCGTGCCAGCGTCGGAGACTCCCACACACGGTAGCGCCAGCCGGTCGAGCCATACTGGGAGACGGTGGCCTGGTACTTGCCGTCGAGGTAGACGTCGATGCGACCGTACTGTCCGGTCCTCGGGCCTATCCAGGCGACCTTGGTGCCGGTGAAGATGGCCGTGTACCTGGAACCTGTCCAGCGCGAGTAGTTGTAGCCGCCCGCCACATACGTCGAACTGTTGCCACGAACCCATGTCCCGTTGAAGTATGCTTGGGTGTTGGACTCAGGAAGTCGTACGGTCGATGCAGCTGCACTCGAGCCGGTCACATCGAAGCGGTCGAGCACGACGATCTCCGCAGTGGATGACGGGTTGCGCTGCTCGAGCACTCTGATTCTGATGGTGTGTTGACCCTCGGGAATCGTCGGGCTCTCCCACACCTTTGCAGAGATGGTTGCACTGCTCTTCGGCGCGTACTGGTCCACCGTGCCCATGAGTCTACCGTCGATGTAGACCTCTGCCTTGCCGTAGTTCGGCTGCTTCGGGCCGATCCATGTGATCTTCGAGCCGCTGAACCGCGCCTCGAGCCAGACATTCTTCCAGCGGGAGTAGACGTAGCCGCCACCCGAATACGCTGCACTGCGGCCAGACACCCAGCGGTCGAATACAACGCCACCGGCGTCGTGCTGTATGGCAACGGGTCCGCTCAGTACGGCGGGGGACTCGAGCGACATGAAGCGCGTGCGGTATGTGACGTTCGCCGGGCTCTTCGTGCCCTTCCAGTACACGCCGCCGGAGAGCGTGATCTCGAACTCATCGCCCGGGTTGTACGTGATGCTATCGGGATCGGGGCGGAAGACGAACACGTTGCCCACGCCTATGCGCCTGTTGTCGAAATTGAAGAAGTGGCCCGTGGTGTCGGTGTGCTTCGCGGTGAAGGTCCAGGTCTGGTTGTTCGAGATGCGCCGCAGAGTCACCTTATGCCCTGACGTGTCCCAGTCGTAGCGGGCCGGGTTGAGCGTGATCGACCAGGGGGTCTTCGCACCGAAGTACTCCACAGGGAACGCCCCCGCAGAGGGCCAGGTGATCGCACCATACTCGACCGTCTCGCTCCGCGAGCGGTCTAATGCATACGTCGTCGTGTACCTCGATGACGCCTCGGCAAAGCCCATCCCCGTCGTCATCATATCCGGGTTGAGCAGCCAGCGACGGTGACCCACCCGCAGCAGGTTCGAAGCACTGCTGTTATCGGCAAGGCATCCAAGCTGGAAGCTGACCAGATCCTTGTAGCCCGAGCCGATGTTGCTGACACTCGTAGAGACAAGCCCCGTGTCGTAGAAGGACTGGCTCATGTCAGCTGGCTTGTCCGGGGTATGGGAGAAGTTGCTCGCTGCGAGCAGGACGGCACCGTGCTGTGCAGTGTCGATGCGGGTCGAATTCAGCACGACGTCATGTGGCAGGCCAGCGAGGTATCGCGCAAAATTCAGGGTCCGCAGCCCGTCTTGGAGGAACTCGGGGCGGACGGTGCCCGTGGCGTATGGGCTCTTGGTGCTCGGTGGGACGGAATAGGGGGAACCGGAGTACAGCGGCTTGTACATATCCCACATCGCCCGTACGTCGGCCTCGCTTCGCATGACGGTCTCAACGGTGAAGACACTCGTCGCGGCGGCCGACACGACGAACTGCACCGGCGCGGCGATCAGTAGCGACGTGGCAAGCAAGGCCGCGAGCGCGGAACGGGCCGCGATACGGGCGGGCGAACGCAGACATAGCGGTAGGAAGCGATAACTCATGCTGCACCTCTCGGAGTGGTTCTTCGCAGGAACGCAGCTATGCGATCCTCCACGCATACCATCGGCATGCGGGCGTAAGGACTTAAAGGTCCGAAGGGAGCAAGGGGCACGCCACTTCAGGCAAGGAGAAGGCCTACGGAGACGCCCTCCACTCTATGCCCACAAGCCTTAGACGCTCTTGAGGACCTCGGCAGCCGCTTCGATGAACGCGTCGATCTCCTCGTCGGTGTGCGCGAGGGAAACGAACGTCGCCTCGAACTGGCTCGGCGCGAGCCAGAAGCCGCGGTCGAGCATGCCGCGGAAGTAGGCGGCGTAGCGACCGGTGTCGCTCGTCGAAGCGGTCGTCCAGTTCGAGACCTCGAGGTGCGTGAAGAACATGCACGCCATCGACCCGACACGGTTGCACACCGTGTGCACCGGTGCGCTGCCCGCCGCGCGGCACAGGCCGCCTGCGAGCTTCGCGCCCTTGCGCTCGAGCTCCTCGTAGACGCCCGGCGCCTTGAGGGCCTCGATGGTGGCGAGTCCGGCGACCATCGCGACCGGGTTACCCGAGAGCGTGCCCGCCTGGTAGACAGGGCCGACCGGAGCGAGCTGCTCCATGATGTCGCGCTTGCCGCCGAACGCACCCACCGGGAAGCCGCCGCCGATGATCTTGCCGAGCGTGGAAAGGTCGGGGGTCACGCCGTAGAGCTCCTGCGCGCCGCCGAGTGCCACGCGGAAGCCCGTGATGACCTCGTCGAAGATGAGCACCACACCGTATGTGTCGCAGAGCGCGCGCAGCCCCTGCAGGAAGCCCTCCCGCGGCGGCACGACGCCCATGTTGCCGGCAACAGGCTCGACGATGATGGCGGCGACCTGCTCGCCCTCGGCTTCGAGCACCGCGGCGACCGCATCGAGGTCGTTGTAGGGCAGCACGATGGTGTCGGCGACTGTCCCGGCCGTCACACCCGGGGTCGACGGGATGCCGAGCGTCAGAAGGCCGCTTCCGGCCGCCACGAGCAGCGCGTCGGAGTGACCGTGGTAGTTGCCTTCGAACTTGATGAACTTGTCGCGGGCAGTGTAGCCGCGTGCCAGGCGGATGGCGCTCATGGTGGCCTCGGTGCCCGAGGAGACCATGCGCACCTCCTCGATGCTCGGCACGGCGTCGGCCACCGCTTCGGCGAGCGCCACCTCGGCACACGTCGGCGCTCCGTAGGAAGTGCCGCGCTCGAGCTGCTCGCGAACCGCGTCGAGTACGACCTCCGGCGCGTGGCCGAGGATCATCGGCCCCCACGAGGCGACGAAATCCACGTACTCCCGGCCATCGATGTCCCAGATGCGCGAGCCCTTGGCGCGATCGACGAAGCGCGGCTCGATACCCACGCTCTTGTACGCGCGGACCGGCGAGTTGACACCGCCCGGGATGAGTTTGCACGCGGCAGAGAAGAACTCTGAGGAGTTGGCGCCCATGAGTGTATCCGCTCCTTGACGTCGCACAGTCGGGTCTCGCACATTCTACACGTTCTTACGTGTCGCTTCGGTGACGTCCCTTCGTGCGTAGCTGCACGGTAGAGTAGAATCATCGGGTATGCCCGGGGCGCGCGAGAAGCCGTGCCTGTCGATTCGAAAGGCTGGTGTCACGCCGGATGAGCACACCCGTGCGCGTGGGCTTCGTGGGGTTCGGATATTGGGGACCGAACATCCTGCGCAACCTCGACCGCCTCGCGAGCGCCGACGTGGTCGTCGCATGCGATCTCAACCCCTCCAACCTCGTGAAACTCCAGGCAGCCTACCCGCACATCGAGACGACCGGCGATCTCGACCGCATGCTCTCCGACTACGAACTCGATGCCGTAGTGGTTGCCAGCTCGGCCCCCTCGCACGCCGCCATCGCTAGCAAGGTACTCGAAGCGGGGAAGCACTGTTTCGTGGAGAAGCCGCTCACGCTCGCCTCGGCTGACGCGAAGCGCCTGGTCGACCTGGCCGCACAGCACGACCGCGTGCTCATGGTCGGGCATCTCATGGTCTACCACGCCGCCATCGAGTGGATCCGCGGCTACATCGAATCGGGCGAGCTCGGCGAGGTCCGCTACCTGTACTTCCAGCGACTGAACCTCGGCAAGGTACGTGCCGATGAGAACTCCTTCTGGTCGCTTGCCCCGCACGACGTCTCGGTCGCGCTTTACCTGCTCGGCGAGGCGCCCGACTCGGTCTCGGCAAGCGGGGCGGACTACCTGCGCGACGGCGTGCACGACGTCGTCTTCGCCAACCTCCACTTCCCGAGCGGGCGGATGGCCAACATCCATGTGAGCTGGCTCGACCCGCACAAGGTGCGTCGCATGACCGTCGTGGGTAGTAAGAAGATGCTCGTCTTTGACGACATGGAGGCCACCGATAAGATCTGGATCTATGACAAGGGCGTGGAGCCTGCCGACGCGATGGCGTACGGCGAGGACCTCACGCTGCGCTTCGGCGATATTCGCGTCCCGTACGTGAAACTCTCCGAGCCGCTCGCCGCCGAGATGGGACACTTCGTGGAGTGCTGCCGCACGGGCGCCACGCCCCGGAGTAGTGGTATCGACGGTCTGCGCACCGTGCAGGTACTCGAGGCGACGGACGCCTCGCTTGTTGCCAACGGTGCCCCCGTTGCGATGGAGGTCGATGAGAGATGAGTACCGCGAACACCCCGATTCCCCACCCCTCACAGCCGGATGTATTGGTCGCCCCGACCGCACGTATCGGACACGGCGTACGCATAGGGCGCTACGTGGTCATCGAGCCCGGAGCAACGATCTGCGAGGGCAGCGTAATCGGCAACCACGTGACCATCGGCGAGGATGCGGTCATCGGCGCCGGTTGCCGCATCGCCGACTTCGCGTTCGTCAGCAAGCGCCCCATGCTCTCCAAGACCTCAACCGCCACAGGTGGCACGCTCGCGGGCATCGTGCTCGGCGACGGCTGCTCGGTCGGTAGCCAAACGGTGCTCATGGCGGGCAGCGTCTACGGTGCGGAGTGCGTGATCGGCGACAACGCCGGTGTGCGCGAGCGCTGCACCATCGGCGACAACGTCGTCGTCGGCCGCGGTGTCACCGTCGAGAACGACACGACTATCGGTAACCGTACGCGCATCCAGACGGGCGCCTACATCACCGCATACGTCACCATCGCCGAGGACGTCTTCATCGCGCCGATGGTGGTCACCACCAACGACAACTTCATGGGCCGGACCGAGAAGCGGCTCGAGCTCATGGAGGGCTGCACGATTCGCCGGGGGGGCCGTGTGGGCGCCGGCGCGCATCTGCTACCCGGCGTCGAGATCGGCGAGGAAGCGTTCGTCGCCACCGGTGCCGTCGTCACACGCGACGTGCCCGCGCGCACGGTCGTAATGGGCGTGCCCGCCAAACCCGTGCGGGACGTCCCCGCCGAGGAGCTGCTCGAGAACCAGTGACCAACGGCCGGCCCTGACGTACCGTGCCCCTCGTCAGCCGCTGACGGAAGGAGACCGCGTGTCCATCCCCTTGCTCGACCTCAAGGCCCAGTATCTCGAGCTCAAGGACGAGCTCGATTCGGCCGTGGGCGACGTCATGTCCTCGGCAGGCTTCATCGGCGGCCCGCGCGTACGTGAGCTCGAGACCGCCATCGCCGAGTACTGCGGGACGAAGCACGCCGTCGCATGCGGAAACGGCACCGATGCGCTCTTCCTGATCCTTCATGCGCTCGGCATCGGCAAGGGCGACGAGGTCATCACCACTCCGTTCACCTTCATCGCAACGGCCGAGGCCATCGCGCACGTGGGAGCGACGCCGGTATTCGTCGACATCGAGCCGGACACCTACAACGTCGACGTCTCGCAGGTGGAAGCCGCCATCACGGAGCACACCAGGGCGATCATGCCGGTACACATCTTCGGCCAGTGCGCCGACATGGACCCGATCAACGAGATCGCCAAGCGTCACGGGCTGCGCGTGATTGAGGACGCCTGCCAGGCGATCGGTGCCACTTACGAGGGCAAGCGCGCGGGCTCGCTCGCGGATGTCGCCGCGTTCTCATTCTTCCCGAGCAAGAACCTCGGCTGCGCGGGTGACGGCGGCATCATCACCACCGATGATGACGAGATCGCCGCGGCATGCCGCAAGATGGCCAACCACGGCACGACGGTGAAGTATTACCACGACACCATCGGCGTGAACTCGCGCCTCGACGCATTGCAGGCCGCGATTCTTCTCGTGAAGCTGCCGCACCTTAACCGCTGGAACGCCGAACGCCGTGCCGCGACCGCCGTCTACGACGAGCTGCTCGCCGACACCTCGTTGGGGCTCCCCGTGACACGCGAGTACGGCGAGCACGTCTACCACCTCTACATCGTGCGCTCGCCCGAGCGCGACCGCATCATGGACGCGCTCAAGGCCGCGGGTGTGGGGACGGCGGCATACTATCCGGTGCCGCTGCACCGCCAGGAGGCGTTGGGGCACCTCGGGTACGCCGAGGGTTCGCTGCCGGTGGCCGAGGCCGCGTGTCCGCAGACGTTCGCGCTGCCCGCGTTTCCCGGCATAACGCGCGAGCAGCAGGACGTGGTCGTCGCCGCGCTGCTCGAAGCGGGGGTATAGACGCATGCGGATCATGTCGGTAGTGGGTGCGCGCCCGCAGTTCGTCAAGGCCGCGCCTGTCTGCAAGGCGCTGCGCGAACGCCACGAGGAGATTCTCGTGCACTCGGGCCAGCACTACGACTACGCAATGTCCGACGTCTTTTTCGAGCAGCTCGGCGTCCCCACTCCCGACTACACCCTCGGAGTGGGTTCGGGCTCGCACGGTCAGATGACCGGGACGATGCTCGGTTTGCTCGAAGAGCTCTTCGTCGAGCGCGAGCCGGATGCGGTTCTGGTGTACGGCGACACCAACACCACGCTCGCCGGAGGGCTCGCCGCCGCCAAGCTCGGTATCCCGGTAGTGCACGTGGAGGCCGGCCTGCGCTCGTTCAACCGCGCGATGCCCGAGGAGATTAACCGGGTGGTCGTCGACCACCTCTCCGACCTGCTCCTCTGCCCCACGCAGGTGGCCGCTGACAACCTCGCCGCCGAGGGTATCCGCGACGGTGTGCGCGTGGTGGGCGACGTCATGATCGACACCGCGCGGTTCTTCGCCGAGCACGCTGACAGCGAGGCGGTTCTGCGCTCCTACGATGTGGCACCCGGCGAGTACTACTTCGCGACCGTGCACCGCGCCTCGAACACCGATGACCCCGCCGCGCTGGCCGCGCTCATCGAGGGTCTCGGGGGTGTCGGGTCAACCGTGCTCTGGGCCGTGCACCCGCGCACCCGTTCACGCCTTGCCGAGTTCGGGCTCGAAGATGCGGTTGCGCGTGCGGAGAACGTGCGCGTGTTCGATCCGGTCCCCTACATCGAGACCGTTGCGCTCCTGCGCTCGGCCCGCGCGCTACTCACCGACTCGGGCGGGATGCAGAAGGAAGCGTACTTCTTCGGCGTGCCGTGCGTGACGCTGCGTGATGAGACCGAATGGGTGGAGACCGTCGCCCTCGGATGGAACACGCTCGTCGGGACGGATCCGAAACGGATCGTCGAGGCTGTCACCGTGGCCGCGCGTCCGGCCGAGCGGCCTCCGGTCTACGGTGACGGACACGCCGCAGAGGCGATCACCCGTGTGATCGAGGAGCACTTCGCGGGCTAGGCAGGACTAGCCTGTGCCGCCATTCTCCGTGCGCCGCCACGGCCACTGACCGTCGATCTCGACCTCGAGCGAGAGCGAGAGCACGGTGCGGATCCCGATGAGCGCGGCGAGCACGCCAAGGTTTCGCAGGGTGAGTTCGACGGTGATGGTGCGCACGAGGTCGGCTGCGATCAGAATCTCCAGTCCGAGCAGGATGCTGCGGCCAAACGTCGCGCGCAGCGTCTCGAAGACCGCTGTACCCTTCGAGCGCCACTGCCGAGCAGCCCTTCCGAGTGCGAGCAGGAACCCGCCGAGGATGACTACGACGCCGGCGACTTCGAAGAAGAGTACGACCCCCTGCATGACGGGCTTCAACGCTGCTACCTGGATCATCGCGGACACCTTCTACTCGGCGAAGTACCTCATCGAGGTCTTCTTGAACTCCCTGACGGAGTAGAGCAGCCGTGGCTCGGGCAGACCTGTCGCCTCGCGGATGCGCCGCGCGACGTCCTCGCACTCCTCGCGCGACCGGCCGTGGATCATCGTGTACATGTTCGCGGGCCACGTGGGCGCCTTCGGACGCTCGTAACAGTGGCTGACCTCCTCGAAGGAGGCCATGATCGCGCCGACCTCCTCGATGCGGTCCTCGGGCGCGGTCCACACGCCCATTGCGTTGGAAGCGAAGCCGGTCTTGTGGTGCTTGATGGCGGCACCGAAGCGGCGGATGACTCCGTTCTCGACCCACGCAGCGGTGCGCTCGATGACCCACTCCTCGGTCACGTCCACGCCCCGGTCGCGCAGACGCGCAGCGAGGTCGGCGAAGGGGGTGAGCGTCTCGGGCAGGTCGTCCTGGAGCAGGCGGGCGAGCGCCTTCTCGTCGTCGGAGAGCGTGACCGCCTCGGTCTCCGCAGGCTTCATGATCGGCGGCGCCTCGCCGCGGCCCTCGCGCGAGCCGGTCAGGTCGAAGTCCACGCGGATCTTGAAGAGCCGGATTGCCGGCAGGTCGAGGATGTCCTCGATGCGGGTGGCCGCAGCGATCTCGATGAGGATCTGCTCGATGCGCTGCGCGCTCTCGGCGATGAGCGTGAACCAGATGTTGTAGCGGTCTTCGCGCAGGTAGTTGTGGGTGACGTTCGGGTAGCAGCCGATGAGCGAGGCCACCTCGTCCACCCGTTCGCGCGGCACGGCGATGGCGCAGAGCGTAGATCGGTAGCCGAGGCGATGCGAGTCGAAGATGGCGCCGATGCGGCGGATAACCTCGTCGCGCTTCATGGTGAGCACCGAGGCGTGCACATCGGCTTCGGTGGCGCCCACGCGCTCGGCGAGCACGGCATACGGAGCGGGTGCCACCGGGAAGTGTGCCTGGATCTCGGTGAGTACCCGCTTGTCGAGGTCGGTCAGCTCGGCCACCCTCACTCCTCGCACTCGCCGCGCATGGACGCGGGGATGTAGACGCAGTACGGCTCCTCGGCCAGGTAGTCACCGGTGACGCTCAGCGCGCGCGCCCGGCACCCGCCGCAGACGGCCTTGTACTCGCACGCACCGCACTTGCCCTTGAGCAGCGAGTAGTCGCGCAGGTCGTTGAAAACGTTGGACTCGGTCCAGATATCGGAGAACGGCTTGTCCTTGACGTTGCCGAGCTGCATGTCGAAGTAGCCGCACGGCTGCACGTCACCCACGTGACTGATGAAGCCGAAGGTGATCCCGCCGAGACACCCGCGCGTCATCGCGTCCAAGCCGTACTCCTCGCGGGTGACCTTCTTGCCCTCGGCCTTGGCCTTCTGGCGGATGATGCGGTAGTAGTGCGGCGCGTCGGTCGGCTTGAAGTGCAGCGGCGAGGTCTTCTGCCGTTCGTAGGCCCACTCGAGCACGCGCTCGTACTCCTCCGGCGGGAGCTCCTTGTCGAGCAGGTCCTCGCCGCGGCCGGTCGGCACGAGCATGAAGATGTGGAACGCATCCACGCCGAGCGACTCCGATAGGTCGTGGATCTCCTCGATGAGGTGCGCGTTCAAGGTGGTGACGGTCGTGTTGATCTGCACGCCCACGCCGTGGCGCTTGGCGATCTTCACGCCCTCGATGGTGGCGTCGAAGCAACCCGGCTCGCCGCGGAAGGTGTCGTGGCCCTCGGCTGTGGGGAAGTCGATTGAGACCGATATGCGCGGGATGCGGTGCTCGGCCATCTTCGCCGCGATGTCGTCGGTGATGAGCGTGGCGTTCGTGCCGATTACCGGCATCGCGCCCTTCTCGTGGCAGTAATCGACGATTTCCCAGATGTCGGGCCGCATGAGCGGCTCGCCGCCGGTGAGGATGATGATGGGGTTGGTGATCGTGACGATGTCATCGAGCGTCGCCTTGATCTGGTCGAGTGAGAGCTCGCCCGGGTAGTGGCCGAACTCCGCCGCCGCGCGGCAGTGCGCGCACGACAGGTTGCACGAGCGCGTGATCTCCCACGCGATGATGCGCGGGGCCTTGATGCCGGTGCGGGCCTCGTAGGCACGGGCTGCCTCGCCTCCACCGGGTCGAAAGCCGACCGAGCGCGCGCCGCCGTGGCGCTGCCGCTCGCTCGGGCCACCGGGCATGCCGGCTGGGTGGCCACCGGGATGTGCATCGCCCGGAGCTTCGTCAGGCCGGAGGGGGGAGGCTTGGCTCTCCGCTTCCGCAGGCCGAGAGCTAAGGCTCCCCCCTCCGGCCCCGGCCAGCGGTATCCCGATGCCCACCCCGCCGCACGGCGCTTCCGCCGCGGCGATATCCTGCTCGGTCAGCGTGCCCTCGTCCTCGGGCCCGAACTCCTCTTCGAGCTCGAGATCGGGTCGCGCGTCAGCGTTGCCTACGTTGTCGGCCATCCTCGGGAACTCCTAGTTCTCCTGCAGCCAGCGGGCCGCGTCCTTGGCGTGATAGGTAATGACGAGGTCGGCGCCGGCACGGCGCATCGCGACGAGCGTCTCGAGCACGACGCGGCGCTCGTCGATCCAGCCCCGCTCGGCGGCGGCCTTGACCATCGCGTACTCGCCGCTCACGTTGTAGGCGGCAGTCGGGTAACCGAAGTCGTCCTTCACCCGGCGGATGATGTCCATATACGCGAGAGCCGGCTTGACCATCACGAGATCCGCGCCCTCGGCGATGTCGAGTGCGACCTCGCGCATCGCCTCCTCGGTGTTGGCGGGGTCCATCTGGTACGCGCGCCGATCGCCGAAGGCCGGGGCCGAGTCGGCAGCATCGCGGAAGGGACCGTAGTACGCCGAGGAGTACTTCGCGGCGTACGACATGATCGGCACCTCGGTGTAACCCTCGGCGTCGAGCGCGGTGCGGATGGCTGCCACGCGGCCGTCCATCATATCGCTCGGCGCAACCATGTCGGCACCCGCCTCGGCATGCGAAAGCGCAGTCTGGGCGAGCATCTCGAGCGTGACGTCGTTCATCACACAGCCGTGCTCGTCAAGCGCGCCGCAGTGGCCGTGTGAGGTGTACTCGCACATGCACACATCGGTGATTACGTAGTAGTCGGGGTCGTGAGCCTTGATGGCGCGGATCGCCTGCTGAACGATGCCATCCTCGGCGTATGCCCCGCTGCCGGCCTCGTCCTTGGACTCGGGCAGGCCGAAGAGGATGACTGCCGGAATGCCGAGAGTCTTGAGCTCGTCGATCTCGGCGGGCAGCTGGTCGATCGTGAGCTGGAAGACGCCGGGCATCGAGGTGACCTCGTCGCGCAGGCCGGAGCCTGGCTTCACGAAGAGCGGGTAGATGAGGTCACGCGCATCGAGCGTGGTCTCACGAACCATCGAGCGCAAGGTGCCGGTACGCCTCAGACGGCGCGGGCGGTATGCGGGAAATTCCATGACGAACCCTCCTCCTATTCCACGAACTCTTCGATGGAGACGGGCTTCTCGGGTGCGGCAGGTGCGGCAGGCGCGGCTGCCGCACCGGTACGCCCGGCTTCCTCGGCGGTGCCGTTGGCGCACGTCTGGAAATCCACCCAGCGCTTGAAGAGCGTGACCGCCCACAGTGCCGCGACGATCATCACGAGCCAGTACCCGAGCTGAACTATCGGGCCGGCATAGTAGATGACTTCCTGGAACGCTACCTCGAGGCCGGACTGCGCGCCGATGGGCATGCTCCCACTCCTTCCCGCCTGGTGCGTCGGGATTCCCGGACGCACGCTCTGTCTATCGTTCCCTAACAGTCGAGGCGCCCCGCGTAATCGCGGACCGCCTCGACATCACTATCGTTGGTGGAGACGAGCGGATTCGAACCGCCGACCTCTGCCGTGCGAAGGCAGCGCTCTCCCAACTGAGCCACGTCCCCACATGTCACCCGCCGTGTGGCGAGCCACAATAGAATGCCGAGCGTATCGCTGGTTGTCAAACCGGTCAGCACACTCACGTCGCCGTCCGGATGTTCAGTATACGGTGAGTATCCGGTAAGCATCGTCCGCGATACTCGTGCCGAGGAGGTGAAACGGGCGGTGCTATACTCGCGCCACACCCGGCAGGATGGATGCACTCATGCTCCAGCCCATCAGGATCGTCGTCGAGCAGCACTCGGACGGCTTCGTCGCATACCCGCTCGGCATGACCGGAGCAGTAGTCGGGGAAGGTCCTGACGCCCAGTCCGCGCTGGCGGACGTTCGTTCAGCAATCCGGTTCCACATCGAGACCTTCGGTCCCGACGTGATTGGTGAACACCTAGTGCTCGACGCCTTCGTCGTGGAGGACTCCG
>JACUUN010000047.1 GCA_014859265.1 Coriobacteriia bacterium | reverse complement strand
TATGCAAAAGCCTCCTTGGCTCGTCCGGTGCCGTCTCGCTACTTCGAGTACAGCTCGACGATGAGCTGCTCGTGCACGGGCGCGTCGATCTGGTCGCGCTCGGGCATCGACAGCACCTTGCCGGACAACTTCTCGATGTCGACCTCGAGCCAGCCGGGAACCTCGATCTTCTCCGAGGAGATGAGCGCGGTCTTGATGACGAGAAGTTCCTTCGACTTCCCGGCGATTGCGATGGTGTCACCCGGACGTACGCGATACGAGGGGATGTTCACCCTGCGGCCGTTGACGGTGATGTGCCCGTGCCGCACGACCTGGCGCGCCTCGTCACGGGACTTGGCAAAGCCCAGACGGTACACCACATTGTCCAGACGGCTCTCGAGCAGCCGCAGCAGGTTCTCGCCGGTAATGCCCTTCTGGCGGTTGGCGAGCTCGTAGTAGCTGCGGAACTGCTTCTCGAGCAGCCCGTAGATCCTCTTGGTCCTCTGCTTCTCACGAAGCTGGACGCGGTACTCGCTGTCGCGAGGACGCCTCTTGCCGGCCTGACCCGGCGGGTAAGGACGACGCTCCACACCGCACTTGTCGCTGTAGCAGCGGTCACCCTTCAGAAAGAGCTTGATTCCTTCGCGGCGGCACAGTCTGCAGTCCGCCCCGGTATAACGTGCCATATCGGTTGTCCTCCCGAGGATGCTACACGCGGCGGCGCTTGCGCGGCCGACAGCCGTTGTGCGGGACAGGGGTACGGTCCTGGATGCTCGCGATCTCGAGCCCGGCAGCCTGGAGCGAACGAATCGCCGTCTCCCGACCCGAGCCCGGACCCTTGACGAACACGGAGACCTTGCGGACGCCGTGTTCCTGAGCCATCTTCGCGCACGCCTCGGCGGCCATCTGGGCGGCGAACGGCGTCGACTTGCGAGAGCCTTTGAAGCCCACCGTGCCGGCGGACTGCCACGCGATCACGTTCCCTTGGGGGTCGGTGATCGTGATGATGGTGTTGTTGAACGTGCTCTTGATGTGCGCGTGACCGACCGCGATGTTCTTGCGCTCGCTGCGACGCAGGCGCGTCTTAGCGGTCTTCTTCTTGACAGCCATACGTTACTTGCCCTTCTTCTTTGCGCCGATCTGGCGACGCGGGCCCTTGCGGGTGCGCGCATTCGTGTGGGTGCGCTGACCACGAACGGGCAGGCCCCTCCGGTGACGAAGACCGCGGTAGCAGCCGATCTCCATCAGACGCTTGATGTTCTGGCCGACTTCACGGCGCAGGTCACCCTCAACCTTGAGGTTGCGGTCGATCGCCTCACGGAGACGCACGACCTCTTCCTCTGTCAGGTTGCGGACGCGCGTGTCCGGGTCGATCCCGGTGTCGCGCAGGATGACCTGACTGGTGGTCAGACCGATGCCGTAGATATAGGTCAAACCGATCTCGACGCGCTTTTCGCGCGGCAGATCGACGCCTGATATACGGGCCACAGACCTGCTCCCTCCTACCTAGCCCTGCCGCTGCTTGTGACGCGGGTTCGCACAAATGATGAAAACGCGCCCGTGGCGGCGGACCACTTTACACTTGTCACATATCTTCTTGACCGAAGGTCGAACTTTCATCGGAAACCCTTTCGGCGTGATTCGATCTATCTGCACACCCAGCCGCAGGTGCGATTCTTCACTGTCATGCGGCAAACACGCCTCCGGGCGTGTCCACCGCCTTCCGGCAGCGCGCCGCTACTTGTAGCGGTACGTGATACGGCCGCGCGATAGGTCGTACGGTGAGAGCTCCACCACGACCTTGTCACCCGGCAAGATGCGGATGTAGTGCATGCGCATCTTGCCGGAGATATGAGCCAGTACCTTGTGCCCGTTCTCGAGCTCCACCCGAAACATCGCGTTGGGCAGCGGCTCTACGACCGTGCCCTCCATCTCTATGGCATCTTCGCGCTTGCTCACGTGGTGCCTGTTTCCTCCTCGGGCGTCTCCGGCCACAAATGGTTAGTATACCTATCCCTATATCGCTCGTCCAGGTGCCGCCTACGACAGGTGCCGCCTACTCGAGGCGGCCTCGAGGCGGCCTACTCGAGTGCAACCTACTCAAGGGTCAGCACGAACGGCCCATCGTCGGTCACCGCTACCGTGTGCTCGAAGTGCACGGAGAGCGACCCATCCTCCGTGACCACCGTCCACCCGTCGTCGAGAGAGCGCACAGCAGCGCCCCCTGCGTTCACCATCGGCTCGATGGCGAAGACCATGCCCGATGCCAGCGTGGGACCCTGTCCGGCCGCACCGAAGTTCGGAAGCTGCGGGTCTTCGTGCATGGAGCGTCCGATACCGTGGCCGACGTACTCGCGCACGACCGAGAATCCTGCGCCCTCGGCCACAGCCTGAACGGCGTGCGAGATGTCGTAGAGACGCCGGCCCGGAACGCACTCGGCGATGCCCGCCTCGAGCGCGTGTCGCGTCGCCTCCATCAGCGACCTCGCGGCCTGGCCTATCTCCCCGACCGCGAAAGTCATCGCGCTGTCCCCGTAGTAGCCATCAACGATCGCCCCGACGTCGACCGAGATGATATCACCGTCGCGCAACACCGTGGCCCCGGGAATGCCGTGGACGACCTGATCGTTGATTGACGAGCAGATCGTCCCCGGGAAGCCATGGTACCCCTTGAACGCCGGGATAGCTCCCGCGGAGCGTATGGTCTCCTCGGCGATGCGATTGAGCTCGGCCGTCGTCACTCCGGGCACAACAGCCTCCCCCACCAGGCGCAACGCGCGGGCGGTGATGCGACCCGCCTCGCGCATCGTCGCGAGCTCTGAAGGGGACTTGCGGATGATCACTCGCCCAGCGCTACCCTTCGACGATGCGACGGACGTCCGCGAAGACCTCGTCCACGGGGCGATTGCCGTCAACGACGTGCAGGATGCCCTTCGAGCGGTAGTAGTCGACGAGCGGGGCGGTCGAGCGGTCGTAGACGGAGAGGCGGTTGCGCACGGTCGCCTCGGCGTCGTCGTCGCGCTGATACAGTTCGCCGCCGCACGCGTCACACACAGCGGGGTCGGCGGGCGAATCGGCTATGAGGCTGTAGATCTTGTCGCATGACCGGCAGGTCCGCCGGGAGGTCAGTCTCCTGACGATGATGTCACGGTCGACGTCGATGCTGATCGCGGCGTCAATCGAGCGGTCAACCGAAGCCAGCTCGCGGTCGAGTGCCTCCGCCTGCCCGTCGGTACGCGGGAATCCGTCGAGGATGAACCCCTTTGTGGCGTCGGGCTTTTCGAGGCGGCTCTTCACGAGGCCGATGACCACGACGTCAGGAACGAGCTCGCCCGCGTCCATGTATGTCTTCGCCTGCGTGCCTAGGGGCGTGCCGTCAGCGACCGCCTTGCGCAAGATGTCGCCAGTCGAGATATGCGGCAACCCCCACGCTTCGATCATCTTCTCAGCCTGCGTGCCTTTGCCGACGCCAGGGGCGCCGAGAAGGACGATGTTCATGCCCCGCTCCTCCCTTACCGTATGCGGTCCTACTTGAAGAACCCGTCGTAGTGGCGCATCTTCAACTGGCTCTCTAGCTGTGTCATCGTCTCGAGCGCGACACCCACCATGATGAGGATCGACGCCCCGCCGAACTGCTCGAGCACGGTGACGCCAGTCGCACGGAACAGCGCCGTCGGCGCGATTGCGATGAGCGCGAGGAAAATGGCGCCCGGAAGCGTGATGCGGTTCATCGTCTTCTCGAGGTAGTTGACGGTCGCCTTGCCTGGACGCACGCCCGGTATGAAGCCGCCGTTCTTGCGCAGGTTGTCCGCAAGGTCAATCGGGTTGAAGACCAACGCGGTGTAGAAATACGTGAAGAAGATGACGAGCGTCGCGAAGAAGATGTAGTAGAGACCACCCCTGGCGAGCGAGTTGCCGATCGCCTGAAGCCACTCGACTCCCGTCAACGTCGCGAGCTGTGCCGGGAAGAACAGGATCGCGGAAGCGAAGATGATCGGGATGACGTTCGCGCCGTTGATCTTCAGCGGGATGTACGTCCCGGCGCCGCCGTAGACCTTGCGCCCGACGATTCGCTTGGCGTACTGGACCGGGATCCGGCGCTGCCCGCGATCGATGGTGACGACGGCAGCCACTACGAACACGAAGATGAAGATGAGCGCGAACGTCATACCGGCGTCACCGAGGCGCACCGATTGCACGATGGCGACCGGGAAGCGCGCGACGATGCTCGCGAAGATCATGAGCGACATACCATTTCCGATACCCCGCTGGGTGATGAGCTCGCCCATCCACATGATGAGCGCCGTGCCGGCGATGAGCGTGATGACGATGACCGCACGCGACACTATGTCGAGCGTCACACCGGCCGGAGCGAGCGCGCTCTGGAAGAGGCCGAGCATGGCGATGGCCTGCACGGTCGCGATGGCGAGCGTGAGATAACGCGTGGTCTGCGTGATCTTGCGCTGCCCGGCCTCGCCCTCCTTGGCCCACTGCTCGACCTTGGGGATGACCCCCTGGAGGAGCTGCATGATGATGGCAGAGGTGATGTAGGGCATGATGCCGAGCGCGAACACGGCAAAGTTCTCAAGCGCACCGCCTGAGAACAGGTTGAGCAGACCGAGTGCGGCCTGTCCTTCGATGATGTCCTGCACGCGCTCGAGGTCAACGCCGGGCACCGGAATGTGCGCACCGATGCGATAGACACCGATGATGACGAGGGTGAACAGGATCCTCCGGCGGAGTTCCGGGACCCTGAATGCGTTTGCGAGTGCGGTGATCACTGCGCCTCGACCTTCCCTCCCGCGGCCTCGATCTTGGCCTTCGCAGGACCGGACATCTTGTCGACCTTGACGGTGAGCGACTTGGTTATCTCGCCATCACCGAGCACCTTGACCGGTGCGGTCTTTGACTTGATCAGTCCGGCGGCGAACAGCGCATCGATATCGACCGTGTCGCCGGACGAGAAGCGCTCCTCGAGCCGCGAGACGTTGATCACGACGTACTCGGTGCGAAACCGGTTCTTGAAGCCACGCAGCTTCGGAAGACGCATGTAGAGCGGGTTCTGGCCACCCTCGAAGCCCGGACCCTTGCCACCGCCGGAACGGGAGAGCTGGCCATTGTCCCCCCGGCCGCTTCTGCCGCCGTGACCGGAGCCGTGCCCGCGCCCGACACGCTTGCGGTCCTTGCGGGACCCGGGTGCCGGGAAGAGATCGTGTAGCTGCATCAGTTCTTCTCCTTCTGTTCGCTTCCCGCAACTCGCGCGGGCGTCGGCCGCTCGCCGCCGACTGACTCCGTATGCCCCGTGAACGACGGTCCTCACTCGTGTCCTATGCGTCCTCGACGCGCACGAGATGCTTCACCTTGAAGACCATGCCGCGGATTACCGCGGTGTCGTCCTGTTCGACGGTGTGGTGCATGCGCTTGAGGCCCAGCGCGCGCACCGTCGCCTTCTGGTCGGCCGGAGACCCGATGGGGCTCTTGACCAGTGTGATGCGGATCTTGTTCGTCGTGTCCTTTGCCATGACGGCCCTACTCCTCCCAACCGTAAACCTGGCCCACGGTCTTGCCGCGACGCTTCGCGACCTCTTCGGGGCTCGAGAGAGACTTCAGGCCCTCGGCAGCTGCCTTGACCATGTTCAGCGCGTTATCCGTGCCGAGGGACTTGGACAGGACGTCTTTGATTCCGGCAAGCTCCATCAGTGCGCGCACCGGACCGCCGGCGATGACACCGGTACCGGGAGACGCGGGCTTGAGCAGCACGCGCCCAGCACCGAACTCGCCGATGACCTCGTGCGGGATGGTGTTTTCGATAAGCGGCACCTTGAACATGTTCTTCTTGGCGTCCTCGATGCCCTTCTTGATGGCGATGGGCACTTCCTGGGACTTGCCCATACCCACACCCACGTTGCCGGCGCCATCGCCGACCACCACGAGCGCGGTGAGCGCAAAGCGGCGGCCGCCCTTGACGACCTTCGACACACGGTTGATGTATACGACCTTCTCCTGCAGCTCCGAAACCGGGGCCTGTCTGCGCGCCATACCGTTTCCTCCCTAGAACTTCAGCCCGGCGCTACGCGCACCGTCGGCCAGGGCCTTCACACGCCCGTGGTACAGGCGCCCACCGCGATCGAACACGGCCTCTTTGATTCCCGCCTCGATCGCCCGACGACCGAGCGCCTCGCCCACGACCTTGGCGGCATCGGCGTTCGAGCCGCTCTTCAGCGCCGTGCGGAGCTCGGCATCGATGCTCGAAGCCGCTAGCAACGTGCGACCGCCCACGTCGTCGATCAGCTGCCCGTAGATGTGGGCGTTGCTGCGGGTCACCCGGAGACGGGGGCGCTCGGCCGTGCCGCTCACCTTGCCCCGGACCCTGCGCTGGCGGCGACTAAGTGCCGCCGACTTCGCCTTCATTCTCTCCATGGTGTCTCTACTCTCCTCATCTCACCCAGCCGTGCGGCCGAATGGCACGTTACTTCGCGGTCTTCCCAAGCTTGCGACGGACGTACTCGCCCTCGTAGCGCACGCCTTTGCCCTTGTAGGGCTCCGGCGGACGGAAGTCGCGGATCTCGCTCGCGATCTGACCGACGCGCTGCTTGTCGATGCCGCGGACGGTGATCTTCGTCGGAGCGGGCACCTCGAATGTGATACCGGGCTCGGCTTTGACAACCACCGGGTGGCTGAAACCGAGAGCGATCTCGAGGTCGGATCCCTTGAGCTGCGCACGGTAACCAACGCCGACGATCTCCAGGTTCTTACTGAAGCCCTCGGAGACACCGGTGACCATGTTCGCAATGAGCGTGCGGGTGAGCCCGTGCAGGGACCGGTGGGTCCGGTTGTCACTCGGGCGGGTCACCGTGATGACTCCGTCCTCGAGCTCGATTCCCATGTCTTCGTTGAACGTAGCGCTCAGCTCGCCCTTGGGTCCTTTGACCCTGACCGAGGAGTCCTCTATGTGTACTTCCACCCCAGACGGGACCGGGATGGGCTGCTTGCCGATTCGAGACACGGCTGTCGCTCCTTTCCTAAGTCCTGTCCGCTACCAGATGTAGGCGATGACTTCGCCGCCAACGCCAGCCTTGCGCGCACTCTTCTCCGTCATGACGCCCTTGGACGTCGAGATGACCGCCACGCCAAGACCGCCGAGCACGCGGGGCAGCTCGTCCTTCTTCGCATATACACGAAGACCGGGTTTGCTGATCCGACGGATTCCGGTGATGGTGCGCTCCCGCTTCGGGCCGTACTTCAGAACGACCTCGAGCGAATCCTGGACCTCCCCGGGAGTGACCCGGTAGTCCTCGATATATCCCTCTTCCTTCATGATGCGGGCGATCTCCACCAGCTTCTTCGAGGAAGGCATAGCCGCCGAGGTCTTCGACGCGGAGTTCGCGTTGCGCACCCGCGTCAACATGTCGGCGATGGGGTCTGTCATGCTCATGATTCTCGTATCCTCCTATGGATCGGGATGACTCCGCTCCGACGGTTCGCGCCAGCCCGTGGCCCGCGCGCCTTTCAGACGGATTCTCCTGGCGTTTCCTACCAACTGGCCTTGCGGACGCCAGGGAGTTCGCCGCGGCTCGCGAGCTCACGCACGCAGATACGGCACATGCCGAACTGCCGGTAGTAGGCACGCGGCCGACCGCAGCGATTGCAGCGGTTGACGGCCCGCACGCCAAACTTCGGTGTGCGCTTCGCCTTAGCGATCATCGACTTCTTTGCCACCTGAAACCTCCTTGCCGCGACGCCGCGTCCGGCGTCGACCGCTAGAATCTATCGCTTGAACGGGAAGGAGAACGCCTCGAGCAGCGCCTTCGCTTCCTCGTCTGTCTTCGCACTCGTGACGAACGTGATGTCCATGCCCCGGATCCGGTCAACCTTGTCGTAATCGACCTCCGGGAAAATCAACTGCTCCGTCACGCCCATCGAGTAGTTTCCGCGACCATCAAATGACTTCGTCGGAAGCCCGCGGAAGTCGCGGATGCGCGGAATCGCCGTGGACATCAGGCGGTCGAAGAACTCCCACATCCTGTCTCCACGCAGTGTCACCTTCGCGCCGATGGGCATGTGCTGCCGTAGCTTGAAGCTCGCAATCGACTTCTTGGCCCGCGTGATCATGGGCTTCTGCCCGGTCACCGTGGCGAGGTCGGCCATAGCCGCATCGAGTTGCTTCGCATCGGCCACTGCCTCTCCCACGCCCATGTTGACGACAATCTTCTCGAGGCGTGGTACCTCATTCACATTGCCGTAGGCAAACCGCTCCATGAGAGCGGGAACGACCTCGGCCTTGTACTGCTCTTTGAACCTCGGTGCCACCTGTTGTTACCTCCGTGTGTTCGGATTGCGCCGGATTTCCGACCCGGCGCCCCGCATCCGGGGCCTCCGGATACGGGCTGTCAACGTGCTTCTAGTCGATATCCTTGCCGCATTGCTTGCAGACGCGAATGCGGGAGCCGCCCTCGCGTTTGCGGCCGACTCGGGTCGCCTGCGCGCAACTCGGACAGAGCAGCATCACGTTGCTCACGTGGATGGTGCCCTCGATCTCCAGGATGCCGCCCTTGGGCTGCTTCTGGGTCGCCCGCTGGTGCTTCTTGACCATGTTGACGTGTTCCACCACAAGGCGCCCCTTGTGCGGATAGACACGCAGGACGCGGCTTTCCTTGCCCTTGTCCTTGCCCGCAATGACCTTGACCCGGTCGCCCTTGCGGATCGTCAGTGACTTCGACATCTGGTGCGACCTCCTTACAGGACTTCGGGCGCGAGCGAGACGATCTTCATGTAGCGGCGGTCACGCAGCTCGCGCGCGACCGGACCGAAGATACGGGTACCCCGCGGATTGCCCTGGTCGTCGATGATGACGGCGGCGTTCTCGTCGAACTTGATGTAGCTGCCATCCGGCCTGCGAATCTCCTTCTTAGTGCGCACAACCACAGCGCGAACGATGTCGCCCTTCTTGACGTTGCCGTTGGGAATCGCCTCCTTGACCGTGCAGACGATTGTGTCACCAACGCGCGCATAACGACGCTTCGAGCCCCCGAGCACCTTGATGCACAGCACCCGCCTCGCGCCTGAGTTGTCGGCCACTTTCAGCCGTGATTCTGCCTGAATCATCTCTTCCTCCGAAACCGCTTCCAGCGTGTGAGCCGTGCGCCACCGTGCGGCACACATCGACAGCCGACTCGACTACTTGGCCTTTTCCACGATCTCGACGAGACGCCACCGCTTGAGCTTCGAGACCGGGCGCGTCTCCATGATCTGGACGACGTCGCCGACGTGTGCAGCGTTCTCCTCGTCGTGCGCGTGGAACTTGGTGCTGTGGGTCATCATCTTGCCGTACAGGGGGTGGCGCTTGCGCTCCTCGACCATGACCACACAGGTCTTGTCAGTGGCCGCCGATACAACCACTCCCTGGCGGGTCTTGCGCCTGTTACGTTCATTGCTCATGACGTTCCTCTCCACCATACCTAGGAGGCCGCAGCGTCGCGCGACGCGCTCAACTCGCGAGCGCGTAGCTCGGTCAGCAGACGCGCGATATCCTTCTTGACGGCCTTGATCCTGCCAGGGTTGTCGAGCTGACCAGTGGCGAGCTGGAACCTGAGGTTGAACAGCTCAGCGCGGGCCTCCTTGACCTTCTCCACGAGATCGGAGTCGGCCAGTCCTTTGATGTCTTCGGTCTTCATCTATGCCTCACCGCCAATGTCGGCTCGGGTAACGAACTTGCACTTGATCGGCAGCTTGTGGGCCGCGAGACGCATCGCCTCTCGGGCTACCTCCTCGGACACGCCAGCGATCTCGAACATGACCCGACCGGGTTTGACCACAGCGACCCACTTCTCGGGGTTGCCCTTGCCCGAACCCATACGGGTCTCGGCCGGCTTCTGCGTCACGGGCTTGTCGGGGAAGATGTTGATCCACACCTTGCCGCCACGCTTCATATAGCGGGTCATCGCGATACGGGCGGCCTCGATCTGGCGGTTGGTGATCCATGCGGCCTCGAGCGCCTTCAGTCCGTAGTCGCCGTACTGGACCTCGGTGCCACCCTTGGCCACACCTTTACGGGAACCCCGCTGCACCTTGCGGTGCTTTACTCGCTTGGGCAGCAGCATCTCTACGATCTCCCTCCACGGTCATTGCGGCGGGGACGAGCCGGCCGGTCCGTCTCGGGAGACGGGATCTCCTGGCCAGGCAGGACCTCACCGCGGTAGATCCATACTTTCACGCCGACCGCGCCCATGGTGGTGCGGGCAGTGGCAGTACCGTAGTCGATCTTGGCGCGCAGTGTGTGCAGGGGCACACGGCCCTCGCGATACCACTCGCGGCGGCCCATCTCGGCGCCACCGAGGCGGCCCGAACACTGAATCCGTATGCCGAGGGCGCCGCTCTTCATGGCCGAGGCCACGGCCTTGCGCATCGCGCGACGGAACGCCACGCGGCCGACGAGCTGCTCGGCCACGCTCTGGGCAACCAGGGTCGCGTCGAGCTCGGGGCGCTTGATCTCGATGATGTTTACGGCGACCGTCGATCCGGTCATCTTCTCGAGTTCCTTGCGCAGGGCATCGACCTCGGAGCCCTTCTTGCCGATGACGATGCCCGGACGCGCGGTCCACAGATCGATCACCAGCTTGTCGCCCTTGCGCTCGATCTCCACGCGGGAGACCGCGGCGCGGCGGAGGCGGTCCAGCAGGTACTCACGGATCTTCAGGTCCTCGGCAAGCGTCTGGCTGTAGTCCTTGCCGGCGTACCAGCGGGAACGCCACTGCTCGGTGATGCCAAGCCTGAAACCGACGGGGTATACTTTCTGGCCCACGGCGTTACGCCTCCTCTCGCTGCTTGACGACGACGGTGATGTGGCTCGTGCGCTTGTCGACACGGAACGCGCGGCCCATGGCGCGCGGACGGATGCGCTTGAGGGTCGGACCCTCGTCGACGAACGCGGTGGACACGTACAGGTCGTCGCGCCTGATCTTCAGGTTCTTCTCGGCGTTGGCCGCAGCGCTCAGTAGCACCTTCTCCACGACCTCGGCGGCGGCACGAGGGGTGAACCTGAGGATGGCAGCGGCCTCCTCCACGGACTTGCCGCGGATGAGGTCGACGACGAGGCGGGCCTTGCGCGGGCTCACTCGCACGTAGCGTGCAACAGCTCTCGCTTCCATCTTCTACCTCTTGCCCTTCTTGTCGGCCGCGTGACTGCGGAACGTACGCGTCGGCGCGAACTCGCCGAGCTTGTGACCGACCATTGACTCGGTGACGTAGACCGGTACGTGCTTGCGCCCATCATGGACAGCAATGGTGTGACCGACCATCTCCGGGAAGATGGTGGACGCACGCGACCATGTCTTGATGACCTTCTTCTCGCCGGCCTCGTTCATGGCGTGGATGCGCCCGATCAGCCGCGGCTCGACGTAGGGTCCTTTCTTCAGGCTTCTGCTCATGTGTTACTCCAACTCCCTCTACGGCCCGTCGCTACTTCTTGCGGCGGCGGATGATCAGGCGGTCGGACGCCTTGCCCTTCTTGCGCGTGCGGTGGCCCTTTGTCGGGACGCCCCACGGGCTCACCGGGTGGCGGCCGGCAGTCTTGTTCTTGCCCTCGCCGCCACCGTGTGGGTGGTCGACCGGGTTCATCGCGGTACCGCGGACGGTCGGGCGAACACCCTTCCATCGGTTACGACCGGCCTTACCGATCGAGATGCCCTCGTGCTCGGCATTGCCCACGGTGCCAACCGTGGCACGGCAGGTCAGCAGCACCTTGCGCATCTCGGTCGAGGGCATACGCAGAATCGCGTAATCGCCCTCCTTGGCCATGAGCTGGGCCGAGGTACCAGCCGAGCGGGCCATGGCCGCGCCCTTGCCGGGCTGCATCTCGATGGCGTGGACGACGGTACCCGTCGGAATCTCGGAGAGGACGAGTGCGTTACCCGGTTTGATGTCGGCGCCGGTGCCTGACATGACCGAATCGCCCACCGACAGCTTCTGCGGAGCGAGGATGTAGCGCTTCTCGCCATCAGCGTAGTGCAGCAGGGCGATGCGGGCCGACCGGTTCGGGTCATACTCGATCGAAGCGACCTTTGCGGGGACGCCGTCCTTGTTGCGTTTGAAGTCTATGCGGCGGTAGCGGCGCTTGTGGCCTCCGCCCTGGTGCCGGGTGGTAATCCGGCCCTTGTTGTTCCGCCCACCCTTCTTGGGGAGCGGCTCGAGCAGCGACTTCTCCGGGGTAGAGGTCGTGATGTCGGCGAAGTCCGACACCGTCTGGAACCTCCGGCCCGGTGAGGTCGGTTTATACCTCTTGAGTCCCATCATCTCTCCTTCCGTCCGATTGCCGGGTCCCCCTGGGACAGACGCGCCTTGTTCAGCGCGCGGCGGCTCCGACGCCGGACTACCACGGTGCCGGGCGGCTCCATCCCGCACGATGCGGGTGCCCGGTCACCTTTCCTCCAATCAGGACCTACTAGCCCTCGAAGAACTCGATCGAGTCGCCCTCTTTGAGGGTGACGATCGCCTTCTTCCACGAACGCGTCGTCCCCGCGCGGTAGCGGAGGCGGCGGGGCTTGCCCGCAACGTTCATGGTATTGACCTTCTCAACCGTCACACCGAAGATCTCGGTCACCGCATCGGCAATCTGCGGCTTGGTGGCGCGCTTATCCACCTCGAAGGTGTAGCGGTTCTGCGCGATCATGTCGTAAGACTTCTCCGACACGACCGGACGCAGGATGATATCACGCGGGTCGCGGTTGTGCATCATGCCAGTACCTCCTCGAGCCAGTTCAGAGCCGGCTGCGTGAAGAGCACGGCGGTATTGTCGACCAGGTCGTACGCATTCGCCTCGGATGCGGTGATAACCCGCACCTGCGGCAAGTTGCGCAGCGAGAGCAGCGCGTTGACGTCGTCGTTGGCAACGACGACCGTCACTCGACCCTCGATGCCGATCTTGGCGAGCGCCTCGGCGGCACGCTTCGTCGACGGCTCATCGAACCCGAACCCATCGATGACGTAAAGCACGCCGTCTGCAGTCTTTGACGAAAGCACCGAACGCATCGCGAGCTTGACCACCTTGTTGGGAACCTTGAAGCCGTAGCTGCGGGGATGCGGCCCGAAGACCACGCCGCCGCCCCTCCACTGGGGAGCGCGGATCGTGCCCTGGCGTGCGCGACCGGTGCCCTTCTGGCGCCACGGCTTGCGGCCGCCGCCGGAGACATCGCTACGCGTCTTGGTGTTGTGGGTGCCGGCACGGCGCGCGGCCATTTGGCTGCGGACCACCTGGTGCACGGCGAACGTGTGGGGCTCGATGCCGAACACGGCGTCGGCGAGTTCGACGCTGCCGACCTTCGTGCCGCTCGTATCCCTGATATCTACCGTTGCCATCGTTTCCTACTCCTTGAGAAGACGGTATCTGTGAGGGCCGGACCGGACCTATGCGGACCGGATGGTGAGCAGGGCGCCCTTGGCCCCGGGCACCGCACCCTTGACGAGCAGAAGGTTCTGCTCGGGATCGACCTTTACGACATCGAGGTTGCGGACGGTCACCGTCTCGTCCCCCATGTGTCCCGGCATGCGCGAACCCTTGAAGACGCGCGAGGGCGTGGACGCCTGCCCGATCGAGCCCGTAGCACGATGGAAGTGCGAGCCATGGCCGCCCGGGCCGCCATGGAAGTTGTGACGCTTCATGACGCCCGCGAAGCCCTTACCCTTGCTCGTGCCGGTGACGTGGACCGTCGGGATATCCTCGAACATGGCCACGGTGAGCTCTTCGCCGACCTTGACCTCGTCACCCTCGTCGAGGCGAACCTCGGCGATGTGACGGCGCGGCGTCACGCCCGCCTTGGCGAAGTGACCCGCTGCGGGCTTGTTCACCTTCGACTCCTTGATATCGCCGAAGGCGAGCTGCGCAGCAGCGTAGCCGTCCCGAGCGACCGTCTTGACCTGGCTGACCACGCAGGGCCCTGCCTCGATCACGGTCACTGGAACGAGTTCGTCGTTCTCGCTCCACACCTGAGTCATGCCCAGCTTGCGTCCCAGTATCGTCGCTACCATGTGCTCTCCATCCTCCGTGCGGTCTTGGGCCGTATCGTGGCCGCGCTCACTGCGCGACCGTCCCAGCGGACCGCCTCTTCGTTCCTCACCGCAGCGGGCATGCCCACCGCGGGTGATACGCAGCTACAGCTTGATCTCGATGTCCACACCTGCGGGAAGATCGAGTCTCATGAGCGAGTCGACCGTCTTGGGGGTGGGCTCGAGAATGTCGATGAGACGCTTGTGCGTCTTCATCTCGAAGTGCTCCCGGCTGTCCTTGTTCACGTGCGGCGAACGGATGACGCAGTACAAATTGCGCTCCGTCGGCAGCGGGATGGGGCCGGACACCTTCGCGCCGGTCTTCTGCGCCGTGTCCACGATCATCTTCGTCGACTGGTCGACGATCTCGTGATCGTAGCCCTTCAGCCGGATCCTGATCTTCTGGTTCGCCAACTCTCAACCCTCCGTCTTGAAAGAACGAGTCGCCTCGGTTACTTCAATATCTTCGTCACACGGCCCGAACCCACGGTGC
>JACUUN010000155.1 GCA_014859265.1 Coriobacteriia bacterium | reverse complement strand
CAACCTTGGCATCCAGCAGACAGCCGCTTCGCGGCTGCAGCTGATGTCGAAGAACGTTGACAGGGGTGCATAATGCTTGGCGCGATTGCGGGTGACGTCATCGGATCTGTTCACGAGCATGCGGGTCGCAAGGACTGCGACTTCGAGCTGTTCGTCAGTGGGAGCCGGTTCACGGACGACACCGTGCTTACCGTGGCAACTGCAGAGGCGATTCTCTCCGGTAGTGACTACGCTGCCTCCTACCACGACTACGGGAATAGGTATCCCCACGCAGGCTACGGTGGGGCCTTCCGCCGGTGGCTGAGAGACGAATCCCGCAGCGCCTACGGGAGCTGGGGGAATGGATCCGCGATGCGTGTTTCCCCAATCGGGTTAGCCGCTTCTTCGGTGGAACAGGCACTCGCTTGGGCCGAGGACAGCGCCGCTGTCACGCACAACCATCCGGAGGGCATCCGCGGCGCGCAGGCCGTCGCATTGGCTGTCCATCTTGCACGGGCCGGTGAGACGAAGGCGTCGATACGAGCCCAGTTGACCGATTGCTTAGGCTACGACTTGACCCGCACCGTCGAGGAGATTAGGCCTGGTTACTCATTTGAGGTCTCATGCCAAGGGTCCGTGCCCGAAGCAATCATCGCGTTCTTGGAGTCCGATAGCCTGGAGAGTGCGATTCGGACCGCGATCTCCCTAGGTGGTGACGCAGACACTCAGGCGGCCATCGCTGGGGGAATCGCTGAAGCGTTTTGGGGCGGAGTGCCGGATTCGATCGCCACCGAGACTATCAGGCGACTGCCCAAGGAATTCGTAGACGTGATCAGCGAGTTCGAGGCGCGTTTTCCCCTGAGCCGCCCGCTGGTCGAACCTGAGGTCGACGGGGAGCTGACCTGACAAGGAGATTGAGCGGATTCGCTTCGCTCACTGCTCGTGCACCCGACGTTCGGTGGAAGTCAGAGGGTCGCATCCGCAATCACTCAATCTCGAAGGCCAGAGGCTCGACTCCACTGCCGAGACCAGGCCTTTCGACTCCTACCGGGTAGTGTGACGTCGTCATCTCTACTCCTCGATGATTCGCATCGCCTCGTCGCGGTAGGCGTCCATAACGTATGGGATGCCGGAAACGTTCGCCGCCTCCTCGGTCAGCGCAACGAGATTCGCGCGCGAGATGGCTGGGAGCGAGAAGTTGCGCGACCCGCTCATGAGCTGCTGGAGTCCGACCCTTAACTTGTCGGTGAAAGCGTGGAGCGCGATCGCGCCGAGCGGGAACTCGTCGACCGCGTCGCCGTAGACGCCCTTCAGGGTCTCGTAGTTGACGAAGATCTCCTCCTTGGTGGTACCGAACTGCGACACCGTCTTGGGCAGGTCCTCCTCGGCCATCCACAGAGCGATGTTCTTGCCGACGAACCCGGGGATCATCAGCGCGCGGCCCATGCAGACGGCCTTCATGTGCGGGGAGCCGAGTGCGAGCACTTTGAAGATGTGGTCCTCGGTGGAGAACCCGCCCGCCATGGCGAGGTCGGGTATGAACTCTCCGCGAGCCACAAGCTTCTCGGCCAGCTCGTTGGCCATGCACTGCAGATAGAAGGTGGGGATGCCCCACTCCTCCATCATGCGCCACGGGCTCATGCCGGTACCACCGGGAGCGCCGTCGATGGTGAGCAGGTCGATGCGGTTCTCACTGGCCCACTTCATCGCCATAGCGAGTTCACGCATCGAGTACGCGCCGGTCTTGAGCGTCACACGCCTGGCGCCGAGCTCCCGGAGGCGCGCGACGCTTGCGGCGAAGTCCCCTCGGTCGATAAAGCCGAGGCGGCTGTGGCGCTCGAACTGCCGGATGGCGCCGTCACGGTAGGAGGCCTGGATGGCGGAGTCGGACGGATCAGGCGTCAGGAGGTAGCCGCGGCGCTGAAGCTCGAGAGCGCGGTCGAGCTCGTTGACCTTGATCTCACCGCCGATCGACTTGGCGCCCTGTCCCCACTTGAGTTCGACGGTCTCAACGCCGAGCGTCTGTGTGACGTACTCGGCCACGCCGAGGCGCGTGTCCTCGACGTTGAGCTGCACGAGGACGTCACCGTACCCGTCGTGGTAACGGCGGTAGTTCTCGATGCGGCGCTCCATGTCCGGGGAGCGGGTGACCTTGCCCTTGTCGTCCAGTTCGAGTCCCGGGTCGATGCCGCAGACGTTCTCACCGCATACCAGCGAGATGCCACTGATCGCGGCGCCGATGGCGAAGTGCTCCCAGTTCTTGCGTGCGATCTCGGTCGATCCGAGGGCACCGGTGAACACCGGCACCTTCATCTTTACCGGGTTGTCGGTGCCGAACACCGTCTCGGTGTCGGCGTACGGGAACAGCGTCGTGTCCGGGTTACCCTCGACACCGTCCGGCAACCCCTTGGCGCCGTACGCAT
>JACUUN010000154.1 GCA_014859265.1 Coriobacteriia bacterium | reverse complement strand
GTGGTTGGATGAGCCAGCTCGTTTGGCTAACGACTTGGCCGTCCTCAACAACGCACAGTCCCAGAGCACACGCAGAGTCTCGTGCCGGGGTTGCCGTCTCGAAGTCGAGAGCCGCGAACCGCATCTGTACTCCCCCGCTCCGGTGCGTGCACCAGCCTATAGCTGCTGTGGCAGCGACAGGCGCACCTTGCCTACGTCACCCAGCTTGTTGACCTGAACGAAGCAGTCGCAATACGCGAGGCCTCTCACCTGGTGCAGCGCGTTCCAGTAGCGCGGCGACGCGTCGTCGCTAATCCAGCCGACGTGGACGTTGTTGACCCAGACCTCGACAGGGGTGCTGTTGTACTCGTTGGGTGGCTGCGGCTTCAGCACTGCAGAGAAGGTGTGCTCTGACGGAGACGATAACGCTCCGAAGGCCCGGGGCAGGTCGTCGCGCCTGTACCGGAGACCAGTCACGAGGACCGAGGGTCCCTCGCCCTCTATCCTCATCGCAGGGACGACGGATCGCTTCCTCCCGAACCAACCCATCGAGTCCTCCTCCCAGTCCCCTAGGCGGGGCGGGCCAGCAGCGTCTTGGCCTTCTCCAGTCGTTCGGCTAACCGTGACGGCCCTACACCCGGAGCCTTGGGCTGCGACTCGTACCGCTCGAGCACTGCAACCTCGTCAGCTGCTCGTCCCTGCTTGCGGTAGATGACTGCAAGGTGTTCGTAGTACGCCGGAGCTACGCCGATTCCCTGTGCCTTGCTCTCTGCCTCGGTCGCAGCAACCAGCTCGAGCAGTAGCGTTTCGGCCTGGACCAGCTTGTCCTGCCTCTTGAGCTCCTCGACCTGAGCGACGTACTCCGAGTAGTGCCTCCCTCGGAACGTGCCCGGCTCGCTCGTCGAGCCCTCCGGCATCAGTCGAGACCGTGGGTAGCCGTAGATAGGCAGCGAATCGTCGGCGATCAGGGCGGCGACGTGAGTGCGCATATCGTGCAGTCCAGCAACCACGGTCGGTTCGGTCGCCCGGCTGTCGTCCTCGTCGAAGAAGGAGAGGGCCGCCTCAAGCGCCTTGCCGCGCGTCTTCGTAGTCTTGGCCTTCGCAGCCTTGTCGAGTTCCTTGTCCACGCGTGCTTGGACACGGTCACACACGATGCGGTCGCGCCACCCAGCGATTTCTGTGAGCAGGGCGGAGGGTGCGGGCGAGATCACCTCGATGCCCTTCGCCTCGTACTGCTCCTGCATGCGTTGGAGCACTCGCCTCATGTCGTGGAAGCGGCTCAGTCGCGTGTCCGGGTTCTTGGACTGGCGGATCAGACGCTGACAGTCGTCCAGGATTCGCTTGTCGTTCTCGACTGCCACGGCGAGAGCGCGGTTGCAGGCCGAGCAGAGACGGCTCCTGTTCGTCTTGAGGAAGAGACCGCTTCTGCCGCAGTATCGACACGTGCCCATCGCAACGCCTCCCCCGAATCACGACGCGCCCCACCCATCGTAGCAGAGGGCACTCATAGCCCCTTCGGTTTGCGCCGTTCGGTACGCCGCGCGGTAGGCTGTCCGTGTGAGAGCATCAGACGGAGGGGAGCACCGTTGACCGACCAGTGGCGACCGTTCGCTACCGGACGCTTGAGGAGCCAGAGTAAGAAGATTACACTTCCTGCGGTTCGAAAAACACGACGAGCCCCGTGCAGCAACACGAGGCAGTCGTGTCCGTATGGCGCGGAGATGCTATGCCGCAGGACAAGGTTACCGATGTGTTTGTAAGGCGAGATTGTTGCCGTGTCAACCGGAAACTTCCGATTGCGCCAGAATCCCCCAGAACAACACATACCCCCTGGCCCTCCTAGCCCGACGAGAAGGGAGCATCCTGTAGCAAGTCGAGCGGCACGACCTTCAGCGTGCGAGTCCGTCACGGTCTCGCACGCACTGCTGCCGACAGAAAGGGTTACAGGATGACAGGTAGTGACCGTATGTCTCTGCGCTCCTTCGCTGGGTTCGTGAGGGCCGGGAGCCGGAGTCGCCTCACGCTAGTCAGGCAGGCGTACAACATCTGCTCGAGCGAGTACGTGCCGTATCAGGACCCCTACCGGCCACTGCGTACGGCGATCGTTAAGATGCATATGCAGAACCTCGGTCCCGAGGTCCTGGAGGATGCCGTCGAGTCTACTGCGAACAGCAGGCAGCGCACTGCCCTGCGAGAAGCCGCTGCCGACTACCTCAGTTGGCTCGACGGACGCCAGCCCGAGACTTTCCCGGTTGCGGCAGGCGATTGGCGCTATGACAACGCCCAGGTACGCGTCAACCCTGAGATCGGGCTAGTTCCTCGGAGGGACGCCCTACATCATGAAGCTGCACTTCCCCAAGTCCTCAAGGGTATCGGCCGAGGACGCGATGATCATGACGCGCGTCATGAGGTACTGCCTTGGGACGGGCGTCTCTGAGGCGCA
>JACUUN010000153.1 GCA_014859265.1 Coriobacteriia bacterium | reverse complement strand
TTTACCGGCGAGAAGCGGCGCGACAAGCACGAGAAGGTGCGGGCAGCGAGCGACCTGTGGGTGCCAGCCGTCAACAACGACGGGCGGTTCGGCACGTGGAAGTTCATCGAGGTCCAAGACCCGTACGAGGCGAAGGCCCTCATCCGGGCAGCACTCACAGACCACGACAGCGAGCGCAGGCAGCTCAGCATGTCCGAGGAGAAGGCGGCGAACTAGATGGCGCAACGCAAGAAGGGCGACCATACGCCGGTGGAGAGCATCAAGCACGCGGACAAGCGCGCCAATATCCCAACGGAGGAGCTGCGCGACTTTGTCGCCGAGGAAGAGCGCTCACCGAAGTACCTCGTCTACCCGCGGGATACATCGCTGGACCCCCAGCTCGTCTGGAAAGGCAAAGACGAGCAGGACAGCGAGGACCTCAAGGTGCCGGCGGTCCCGATATACGTGCAAGAGAAGATCCACCCGCAGGCACTGATCGAGAACCTTCGCGAGACGGCGAAGGCGGGCGAGGCCGAACCCGAGCTCACGCTCTTTGACGACTACGACGGCATCGAGTTCGAGGAGCTGATCGACTTCTACCACCACGAGCAGAACTGGTCGAACCGCATGATCCTCGGCGACTCGCTGCTCGTGATGACCTCGCTCGCCGAGAAGGAAGCGCTCAAGGGCAAGGTGCAGATGATCTACATGGACCCGCCCTACGGCATCAAGTTCGGTTCCAACTGGCAAGTCAGCACACGCAGGCGTGAGGTCAAGGACGGCAAGGCGGACGACACCACGCGACAGCCGGAACAGGTCAAGGCGTTCCGCGACACGTGGGAATTCGGCGTTCATTCGTATCTAGCGTACCTGCGAGACAGGCTCACGGTTTCTCGCGATCTGCTCTCGGAGACAGGGAGCATCTTCATCCAGATTGGCGAGGAGAACGTACACCTCGTCAGGTCGGTGCTCGATGAAGTCTTCGGCAGCGAGAGCTTTGTCAGCATGATCTCGTTCGTCACAACGAGCGGCTTTGAAGTGAACGAGCTTGCCCGGGCAGGCGACTACCTACTGTGGTACGCCAAGAACCGTGAGGTAGTGAAGGTCCGGACGTTGCTCTACGAGGCGACCGACCGACAGGGCTATCGGTGGCTCGTCCTCGGTGACGGCACGATGCGGGGCATGACGGCCCGCGAGCAGCGTGGTCTCGACCCGCTACCTGCTGGAGCCCGCGTCTACAAGCCGGATAACATCCAATCGCAGGGCGCGGCGAGCGAGCCGCAGCCCTTCACCTACGAGGGCAAGACCTACCTACCTGGGGCCAACTCGCACTGGAAGGCCCGCTGGCCTGAGGGCATGGAACGCCTTGCCATCTCAGGGCGAATCCACGTTGCCCGAAACAGCATCCAATACGTCAGGTTCATCGACGACTTCGGCTACAAGCCCTACACAAACCTGTGGACGGATACAGGAACGGGTAACTTCACCGACCCCAAGCTCTTCGTAGTGCAGACGAACACGAAGGTGGTTGCTCGCTGCATGCTGATGACCACTGATCCCGGTGATCTCGTTCTCGACCCGACATGCGGAAGCGGAACGACCGCCGTTGTCGCGGAAGAGTGGGGCCGCCGCTGGATCACGATCGACACGAGTCGTGTTGCACTCGCCCTTGCACGTACGCGCCTCATGTCGAGTCGCTTCCCCTACTATCTCTTGGCAGACTCCCAGGAAGGTGCAAAGAAGATAACAGAGGTGACCGGCGAGCAGACCATGAAGTCGTCGTATGGCGACGATGTCCGCAAAGGTTTCGTCTGCAGGCGCGTCCCGCACGTCACTTTGAAGTCCATCGCTAGCAATGAAGAGATACGTGAGGGGATGACGCGCGACCAGATCGAAGCGGCCGTTGCGCGGCGTGCTGAAAGCGAGGTGCTGCTCGACCAGCCGTATTTGGATGAAAGCCGTGTCCGGGTAAGCGGACCGTTCACCGTCGAGAGCCTGTCCCCGCACCGCGTCCTCTATGGCGAGGAGAACGAGTTCTCGGCACGAGAAGGCGCGGACTACAACGACTTCACGACGATGATCCTCGAAAACCTCAAGAAGGCTGGCGTCCAGAACACGCGTCGCGAGCAGCGGTTGAGGTTCACGCGAGTCGAGCCGTACGCAGGCGAGTGGATTAACGCGGTCGGCGAGGCCGCGGAATCCGGCAAGCGCGTCGGGATCTCAGTCGGCCCTGAGCATGGGACCGTCGGTGCCGAGCAGGTGAAGGAGGCCGCCAAGGAAGCGATTCGCGGCGTTGGCTTCGATCTCCTCATCGTACTTGGCTTCGCGTTCGATGGGGGAGCCACCGAGACGGCATCAGAGATCAACCCGGCAGACGGAAACAGCGGTGACTTCGCGGTCGAGGGCTCGAGGCAGTACGGCAAGCTCAGGGTGCTCCTCTGCCGCATGAATCCCGACCTCGA
>JACUUN010000152.1 GCA_014859265.1 Coriobacteriia bacterium | reverse complement strand
TATGATACCGCGGAGAAGCCTCGCATGAGTGAGCAAGCAGATGCACGGGACTACTCCAAGCATTCTGCTGCGGTCATTCTTCGAGGGCGCAGGGTTGCCCTGATAAGGAGCGCGCCTGTTGCCCACGACAAGCGAACGCAGCAGATTGGTCGCCTTCTCTCCAAGGCGGGAGCCAGAGTAACCATTGTGGTCGTGGGTGCGGCCAATCAGGTCAATAGTGGACAGGACTTTGAACTGATCCAAGTCCCGGTGCTCCCCGCGTCGACGCACCCAGTATGGGCGTTTCGGGTGGTGTCCAACGTGATCAGGAATAGAATCCGCAGGCACGCACTCCGCCGTTCGATTGTTCGCATCCAGACAACGATGCAGGCAGGCGCAGACATTCTACACTGCATGAACCTCGATACCCTGCTTACCGGAATGCTCGCCGCCCGCGGAAGGCCGGTGATATACGACTCCCGTGAGCATTTTGCGACGACCGGTGATGTGCCACGTCTCACTCGGCTGCGATGGAAGTTCGTGGAGCGCGTTCTTATTCGCCGGGCAGCGGCCGTGATCACGGTGAGTGAACCGATTGCCGATGATCTGGCATCGCGCTACTCGATCGCGAAGCCAACGGTCATCTACAACGGCTGCACCGAATGTGTTAACCAGGCGTCGCCGGTACACAACCCTTTGCGATTGCTGCATCTGGGCAAGTACTTCTACGATCGCAATCTTGATGAGCTAGTACGAGCAGTCGCTGCTCTCTCCGGAAGAGTCGAGCTGACCCTCCAAGGTTGGGGAGACGCGGAGCACGCACTTCGTGGCCAGGTTGCAGATCTCGGGGCTGGCCATCTCGTCAGGTTTGTACCTCCGTGCGCACCCGAGGACGTGGCACGAAGTGCCCAGGATCAGGACGTTGGAGTAATCAACTTCAAGTCTCAGAACGACAGCTTCCGTTGGTCTGCGCCAAACAAGCTCTTCGACTATATGGGGAGCGGCCTGTGCGTCTTGGCACCGGACCTGCCTGTCATGAAGGGCATTGTGGAGTCATCTGATTGCGGAATGGTTTTCCCTTCTGGCAGTGAACAAGGACTCCTCGAGGCAATCTCCTATCTTGCTTCACATCCGGAAGAAGTTGCCCGATTCAAGCACAATGCGGTTGTCGCTGCGCAACGCTACTCCTGGGATTCTCAAGCCGAGACCTTGTACGCCGCTTATGCTGCGGCGCTGTCGCGAGGGAAGCCTAGCGCATCTCGCGGTAGGGTTTCCAGCGACCTTGAAAGATCCGGACGATCATGAGGATCCTTATCCTCGGCTCGGCTCACAGCATCGCGCTCGAACAGTGGGTGGCCGAGATGACCGCGCGAGGACACGAGATTCTTGTGTTGTCGCCATACAACCCGAGACCTGGGCTGGCACAACTCACAGAGTCGACCGAAGGTCAGCTCCGTATCCCGCTGCTCGGATTCGCGTTGCGGATCCTACGGTTGCGGAGGCGCATCCGCACGTTTCGTCCTGACGTGGTGCACGCGCACGGTGCGCTGAACTATGCGCTGTGGGGGGTCTTGACCGGGTTTCCCCGAGTGTGGGTGACCTGCTGGGGCTCGGACGTGCTCGTCGCGCCGGCTGTGTCTCGACTCAGTCGTTGGAAGGTCCGGCGTGGGCTGAGGGGGGCGTCCTACGTCACGGCTACCTCTGCGTCCCTCTTGGAAGTCGCGGAACAGATTGCAGGCCGTCGACTGAAGGGTGAGGTGCTGCACTGGGGAGTGGACGCTGCGACGTTCCGTCCGGGCCCTCGAGCTGCGGGGGCCGAAGGTCTTCGCATTCTGAGTCTGCGCGCTCACAAGGACTTGTACAACATAGACGCGATTCTCAGGGCATTCGCTGCCGTGCGCTCGGCGCACGGGGACGCACGTCTGGTTGTCGCACACCAGGGAGAGCGTACGGATCAGCTCAAGAGTCTGGCCGCTGTGCTACGGATTCAGGACGCCGTCGATTTCATCGGCTGGGTGGATCAGGATGAACTGCCAGCTCTGTACCGCTCTGCAGACGTCTACGTGTCCGTTCCTTCGAGCGACGGAGCCGCTGTCTCGAACCTGGAGGCGATGGCATCCGGAGTCGCGGTCGTCGCAAGCGACCTGCCTTCGACCCGTGAGTGGATTGAGGATCGTCGAGAAGGGCTCCTTGTCCCCGCGGGCGAATCTGACGCGCTGGCGGCGGCGTTACTCGAGCTGGGGAGAGACAGTGAACTGCGCGAGTCACTTGCGCGAACTGCCCGGCAGAAGGTTGAAGAGAGGGGCTCACGTTCGGCGCAGATGGACCGGGCCTCCGAGATCTATGCCGAGCTGGCGCAAGGGCGGGTCCGATGAAGGTAGCGATGCTCGTGCACAATGACATGAGGGCCGATGCCCGAGTGATGCGCGAGGCTTCGGCGCTCGCATCGGCAGGGTGGCCAG
>JACUUN010000046.1 GCA_014859265.1 Coriobacteriia bacterium | reverse complement strand
TTAGGAAACCTGTGCTCTATCCCCTGAGCTACGGAGGCGTGTGACGCGCTCGTACATGGTAGCCGACTCGGGTGCGGCGCTCCAGCGACCCGGCGTCGAATCCGGCGTCGCAAGGGATTCTCTCACAGCTAGCGTTCCTTCGGCACAACTAGCCGTCCTCGCTCAGTTCCGTACTGCCGCTGGACAAGCCGCCGCTGCCATGATATTCAAGAATTAGATTGAACACTTAATCCACGGGGAGCGCGCGATGCCCGGATACGACAAGTACAAGTCCGCCCTCTACGAACAGTTTGCTCGTGTCGGAAAGGCGCTCTGCAGCGCCAGGCGGCTGGAGTTGCTCGACCTGCTGCTGCAGGCCGAGCGCTCCGTCGAGGAACTCGCCCACCAGAGCGGTATGTCCGTCGCGAACACCTCCCAGCATCTCCAGGTGCTCAAGCAGGCACGCGTCGTCGAGTCCGAACGGCACGGCAACCGCGTGGTCTATCGGGTGGCGAACGAGTTCGTCGGCGGGCTGCTCTCGGACATCCAGCAGTTCGCCCAGCACGGGCTCGCCGAGGTGGAGGCGATCACGCGCCGCTTCCACGAGGGCTGCGAAGACATGGAACCGGTCGATTGCGCGAGGCTCTTGAGGCTGGCCGAGAGCGGCAACGTCATCGTGCTCGATGTCCGCCCCAGGGCCGAGTACGAGGCGGGTCACCTGCCTTACGCCACGTCGATGCCGCTCGAGGAACTCGAACAACGGCTTGCGTCGCTACCGAAAGACAAGCGAATCGTCGCGTACTGCCGGGGTCCCTACTGCGTGCTCGCGGTTGAGGCGGTCGAGCGTCTTCGCCAAGAGGGTTTCGACGCCATCCGCCTGGAGGACGGCGTACGGGAGTGGCAGGAACGCGGGCTTCCGGTCGAGTACGCCGAATCGGCGTAGGCAAGAGGAGAGGATCCCATGCGGTACCTGTTCGTGTTGAACGACCCGCCCTACGGGACCGAGCGCAGCTACAACGGGCTGAGGCTCGCCTCGAGTCTTCTGAAGGAAGAGGGCAGCGAGGTCGACGTGTTCCTCGTGGCCGACGCCGTGTTCTGCGCGAAGGCGGGACAGAAGACGCCGGACGGTTACTACAACCTGGAACGGATGCTCAAGCCCATCATCCGCAAGGGCCGCGTGCTGCTCTGCGGCACGTGCATGGACGCCCGTGGTCTCGAGGCCGACGACCTCATGGAAGGCGCGCGCCGCAGCTCGCTGGCGGAGCTCACCGAGCGGACGATTGCAGCCGACAAGGTCCTGGTCTTCTGATGAGCAACGTGGCGATAGTCGGCGGCGGGGCCGGAGGGGTCGTGGCCGCGAACATGCTGCGCCGGAGGTTGGGCGCCGAACACGAGATCGTTCTGTTCGACCGCGACACACACCACCGGCTCCAGGCATCGTTCCTCTGGGTGATGACCGGGAAACGAGCACCGGAGGCGGTGTGCAGGCCGCTCTCGCGACTCGAGCACAAAGGAATCCGCTACGTGAACGCCTCCGTCGACGGCATCGATACGGAGGTCGGCCGCCTGACCGCTGGAGGCGTTCAGCACCGGTACGACTACCTGGTACTCGCACCCGGCGCGGAACTGGCGCCCCAAGCGATACCCGGCTTGTCCGACGTCTCGCACACCCCGTTCGATCTTGACGGTGCCGTCGCGCTGCGCGACGCACTCTCACGCTTCCCCGGCGGCAGGATCGTGGTGCTCGTCGCCGGGATGCCCTACAAGTGTCCTGCGGCTCCCTATGAAGCGGCGCTGCAGATTGACTGGGTACTGCGACAGCGGGGTGTACGTGCGCAAAGCGAGATCGCTGTCTACACCTGGGAACCTCAGCCGATGCCGGTCGCGGGCAAGGAGATGGGCGACGCCGTGAGATCCATGCTTGCCGCGAGACGGGTCGACTTCTTTCCGCAGATGAAGATCGCCGAGGTCGATGCCGAGGGCCGGGAGATCGTCTTCGAGAGCGGGGACCGGGTCACGGCGGACCTCGTTGTGAGCGTCCCGCCGCACCGACTGCCCCGATTCTGCTCGGACTCCGGGCTGGCCGAGCCAGGGGCGTGGCTGTCAGTCACCGATTCCCGCCTGATGACCACGGACCGGGAGCGCGTCTGGGCGATCGGCGATGCCGTGATGATCAAGCTCCCCGTGGGACTTCCGCTTCCGAAGGCTGGCGTGTTCGCCCATCACCAGGCGTCCGCCGTGGCCAGGAACATTGCGGCGGAGATCACGGGGAAGGGCGCCCCGGGTGCGTTCGACGGTCACGGGATGTGCTGGATCGAGAGCGGGGGGCCTGTCGCCGGATACGGCTCGGGGGACTTCTACGCCGAGCCGAGGCCGGACGTGAAAATCGGGCGCCCGAACCGGCTCAACCACATCAACAAGGTCATGTTCGAGCGCTGGTGGCTCTGGCGCTGGTTCTAGCGCAGCGCGAGGAGGCGACACGGAATGCCTGACGTATACCTCGACTTCAACGCAAGTACGCCGATCGCGCCCGAGGTGCGGGATGCGATGCTGCCGTATCTGGAGACCGCGTACGGCAATCCCTCGAGCACCCACTGGGCGGGGCGGGCCGCGCGCGAAGTAGTCGAGAAGGCCAGAGAGCAGGTCGCCGGCCTCCTCGGCTGCTCGGCCGGCGAGGTCGTCTTCACGGGCGGCGGGACCGAGGCGAACAACCACGCACTGAAGGGGGCCTTCTACGCCAATGGCGCCTCCGGCCACATCATCACGACCGCAGTCGAGCATCCTGCGGTCATCGAGCCGTGCCGCTTCCTGGAGCGCATCGGCGCCGAGGTCACGGTCGTGCCGGTAGACTCGAACGGCCGGGTCGACCCTGGCGACATCGAGGCGGCCATCAGACCGGATACGATCGTCGTGTCGGTCATGCACGCCAACAACGAGGTCGGCACGATTCAGCCCATTCGCGAGATCGCCAGGGTCTGCCGCCCCGCCGAAGTCCTGTTCCACACCGACGCGGCGCAATCCGTGGGCAAGATAGCGACACGCGTGGACGAACTCGGCGTCGATCTGCTCTCGATCGCCGCGCACAAGTTCTACGGCCCCAAAGGAGTCGGCGCGCTCTACATCCGCGAGGGAGTGGCTCTCGAACCGCTGATGCACGGGGCAGGGCACGAGGGCGGCAGAAGGGCCGGAACCGAGAACGTCCTCCTCGACGCCGGTCTTGGCGCCGCCGCGACCCTGGCCAAGGATCTCGCTCCCGCGAAGAGGATGCTCGAGCTCCGCGAGCACTTCTGGCGTCGTCTGCGCGAGGAGTTCGGTGACGGAGTCGTGCTGAACGGCCATCCGGAGCACCGGTTGCCGAACACGCTGAACGTGTCCTTCACCGGCCGGGTCGGCGCCGACATCCTCGCGGCGATGCCCGAGGTCGCCGCCACCACGGGTTCGGCCTGTCACTCAGGCGCGGTGAAGATGTCTCCAGTCCTTGCGGCCATGGGCACTCCCGAGGTCGTCGCTGCCGGCGCGATCCGGTTCAGTCTCGGCCGGATGACGACCGTCGAGGAGATAGAACACGTGTCGAACAGGCTCGTGCGCGTGGTCTCTTGAGAGCCAGGCTAGCCCGTCAGCCCCTGTGTTCCGCATGTATCGTGACGGCGACCTGCTGCACGCGCTGATGCGACAGACCGAGCAGCTCGCCCGCGTCCCTCACGCTCAGCCCGACGTCGTGAACGAGGACTCTCACCGCGTCATCGCCCGCTCGTCGCGCCGCGAGCCGCTCTCTTTCGAGACGTGCACGGGCCGCCCGGTAGCGGTCGACGGCTTGTCGGGCCTCGGTAGAGAGGTGCACGTGGGGCTCCAAGACGGCCTCGTCAGCGTGTTCGATACAGGCTGCAAGAGCTTCACGCGCCCGGCTGAGCGCCTGACGGATACTCCGCGCTTGGGTGCGGCAGCCCGCGACCTCGCGCACGGAGACCACCCACCAGCCAGCCTCGTCGAGCTCCAGGTCAAGGTTATAGGTCATCGTCTTAGCCATCCCTTCCCGAGACACGGCTCGAGATCCCGCTCGATTGCTCGTAGCAGCCCCGGCCCGATGTCCTCGGCGGCATGCACCGGGACGGTCGTGAAGCAGTCACCACAGCGGACACGCACGTGCGAGCCGCGACGACGCAGCTCGACGCAGCCGAGCTGCCGCAGAATTCTCAGCAGTTGTCTGCCCGTCACAGTAGGGTACCCCCATGGGCCGCAAGTGTCTAGTCAGATAGACGTTGTGTCGTCCGGTCGGGTACCCTGAAGTTGCACCGTCACTCGTAACAGAACCCGTCCGACATCCGACCGCCAGCAGCCAGGAGGGGAATCAACAAAAGGAGCCGACAGGAGTCCTTCCGGAGGGAGAGCCCCGCCATGCCCCACGTCCCCCGTTGCATGAGCACCCAGCACCCCGACAACGCGACGGTGCCGTTCTTCGCCTCCTCGGCTGTGCTCGCTGGCGAGGACGAGATACGCGAGGCGTTCTACGCATACTCGCACCTCGGCTGCGACGAGCAGATGTGGGACGTCGAGGGCAAGGAGATCGACACCTACGTCGTCAAGAAGCTCCTCTCCTTCTACCCTGAGTTCTTCCGCGAGCATGTGCTCGGCGAGGACGTGCGGCTGACACTTAGGGTTCCAAACCCGACTGTCGAGACTGCCGAGGCGAAGGTCCTGCTCGAGACGTTGGAGAGCATCCCGCGTTCCTACGATGCGGCCCGCCTGTTCTACGGGCGCGACGTGGCTCCGATCTTCGAGGTCATCCTGCCGATGACGACCTCGGCGCGCTGTCTCGATCGCATCTTCCGGTACTACAGTGAGCACATCGTCGGGCGGCAGCATGTGTGCTTCCGCGACGACATCACCATCGCCGAGTGGATCGGCGAGTTTCGCCCCGAGCGTATCGACGTGATCCCGCTCTTCGAGGATGTGCCATCAATGCTTGCAGCGGCCGACATCGTCGAGGAGTATCTTGCCGACAAGGAAGTCACCGACCAGCGGGTGTTCCTCGCGCGCTCCGACACGGCGATGAACTACGGGGTGGTGTCTGCGGCGCTCTCCAACAAGATCGCGCTCTCGCGGCTCGACCACTTGTCAGAGCGCATCGGCGTCCGGCTGCACCCGATCCTCGGCATGGGCTCGGCGCCATTTCGCGGTGGCCTCTCGCCGGTCACAGCCGAGCGGGTGGGTGCCGAGTATCCGAGCGTCGTAACCTTCAGCATCCAGTCGGCGTTCAAGTTCGATTACCCGCCCGACCGGGTTCGTGCCGCGTGCGAGCATCTCCGGTCGCGCGAAATCGGCCCGGCGCGGCCGATCGACGAGGGTCGGGCGCTCTCGATCATCGAGCGTTATAGCGCTGCGTATCGCGAGCGGGTGGTGGAGTTGGCGCCGCATATCAACCGGATGGCGAAGTACGTGCCCGCCCGGCGTGCCCGCAAGCTGCACGTCGGCCTGTTCGGGTACGCGCGCGAGTTCGGCGGCGTGACGCTGCCACGCGCGATCTCGTTCACGTGTTCGCTCTACTCGCTCGGTCTGCCGCCCGAGCTCATCGCGTTCGATGTGTTGACCGAGGACGACCTTGCGTTCATCCACGAAGTCTACCCCTCGTTCAAGGCGAAGGTGACAGAGGCGATGCGCTACGCCGACCCAGAGGGCCCGCTCATGACCGTGTCGCTGCGCGAGTCGCTGGAGCGAGCTGGCCTGGGTTCTGAGCCCGAAGTTGCGCATCTCGAAATCGTTCGCAGGATGAGTGACGCAGTCGGTCGCGGCGAGACCGCGAACCTCGGCGACCTGGTGCTGCGAGCGGCAATGCTGCGGCACTTCCTCGGGTAGAGGCCGATGACACACCCTCCCACCGTCTTCATCGATGCCGATGCGTGTCCGGTGACCCGGGATGCGCTCACGGTCGCACGCGCGCGAAAGGTGCCAGCGGTACTTGTCGCCAATGCGACACAGAACCTCTCGCGCTATGCGGACCGTCCCGGGGTCGAGTACGTGCAGGTGAGCGGTGGGCGCGATGCCGCGGATTTCGCGATCATCGAGCAACTCGCGGAGGGCGATGTCGTCGTCACAGGCGACATCGGGCTGGCCGCCATGGTGCTCGGCCGGGGAGCGCGGGCGATCAGCCCGCGGGGACGGGTGTTCTCCACGGTCACCATCGACATGGAACTCGCGGTTCGTCACGCCGAGCAGCGCCACCGCAGGGCAGGGGGTAGGACACGCGGCCCCGCGCCCTTCGAGGACGAGGACCGCGAGCACTTCCAATCGTCACTTGCCCGCCTGCTGGATGAGGGCGATCGCTAGTCGCCGTTTTCGGCAGGCGGCGGAGCCTTGCCCACCCAGATGGTGACGACGGTATCGCGCTTGACCTTCTGGCCCGGAAGCGGGTCCTGCGTGAGCACGACGTCGTCGTCGGGACTCACCTGGTAGTTGACTTGCACGTCAAGTCCGGCGGCCTGGAGGTCGCGCCTAGCCTGGGCCTCGGAAAGCTCGATGACGTCGGGGACCGTGACCTCGTCGCGGCCTTTGGAGACCCTGATGGTGACGGTGGCCCCCGCGTCGAGCGAGACGCCGCCCTCGGGGCTCTGGCTTATCACCCGGTCCTTGGCAACCGTGTCATGGAACTCCTCGGTCACATTGACCTTGAAGCTGACAGCCTGCAGCTCGCTTGTCGCGTCACCGCGCGACTTGCCCACGACGTCAGGCACACGCACGAGTTGCGTGCCGCGGCTTATCACGATTGTGACGACGGTTTCCGGCGGAGCCAGCTCACCCGCCGCAGGCGACTGGCTGAAAACCTGCCCATCAGGCACGTCACCGTTGTACTCGCGCTGAATCCCAACCTCGAAGTCAGCGTCACGCAGCACGCGCATGGCGTCGGACTCGGTCATGCCGACCACGTCCGGGATCGGCGACACGTCCGGTCCGAGACTGATAACGAGTGAGACCTCCGAGCCCTCGGGTACGTCGAGCCCCGCCTCGGGAGACTGCTCGATGATGAGGCCCACCTCGACCTCCTCATCCGTTCGCTCCGTGATCGGCCCGACGGTGAGCTCCGCCGAGGCGAGAACCTCGGACGCCTCCTCGAGCGTGAGCCCGATGACGTCGGGGACGATGACTGTCGGGGTGCTCTCGAACACGCCGAGTGCCCACGCGGTGCCGAGCCCTGCGAGGAGCAGGAGCACCGCACCGATGATCCACGGCCACGGATTGCGCCGCTGCGGGATTGGGCGTATACGGGATTCGGCGGCAGCCGCTCCGCCCACGGCTGGCATGACTGAGGTCTCGTCCATACCGCCCGCCGCTACGGCCGCGGGGGCATCCACCGAACCTCCGGCGAGGACGCGCTTGAGGTCGGCACGCATCTCCTCGGCAGATGAATAGCGTACAGACGGGTCCTTCTGCAGCGCTCGCATGATAACGGCTTCGAGCGGCCGCGGGATGTCGGGGTTGGTGCGACGTGGCGGGACCGGCTCCTCGTTGACCTGCTTGAGAGCGACCGCGACCGGCGTGTCCGCGTCGAAAGGAACCCGGCCCGTCGTGAGCTCGTAGAGCACGATGCCAAGCGAGTACAGATCGCTTGCGGGCCCGAGCGGTCGGCCCTGCGCCTGCTCGGGGCTGACGTAGTGCGCGGTGCCGAGGACCGAGCCGGTCTGCGTCATTGTGGTGTTGCCGGCCCGCGCGATGCCGAAGTCCATCACCTTCACGGTGCCGTCCGGCGCGAGCACGATGTTGTGGGGCTTGATGTCGCGGTGGATGATGTCATACCCGTGCGCGACGGCGAGCGCAGCGCACACCTGCGATGCGTACTCGGCGGCCTTCATCGGGTCGAGCGCGCCGCGCTGCTCCACGATCGCCTTGAGGTCGGTGCCGTGGACATACTCCATAACGATGTAGTAGGTCTCGTCGTCACGTCCCCAGTCGTAGATGTTCACGATGCCCGGGTGCGAGAGGTTGGCGGCCGCCTGCGCCTCCTGGCGGAAGCGGGCGACGAAGGTCGGGTCGGCGGCGAAGCGCGGGTGCAGCACCTTGACCGCGACGGTCCTCCCGAGGACTTCGTCGACGGCCTTGTAGACCTCCGCCATACCTCCGGAGCCGACCTTCTCGGTCACTCGGTATCTGCGTCCGAACACCAGTTCTTCCACGTAGACTCCCGTGCCTCTCGATGTGGCCGATCAGGGCCGGTCCATCCGCACTATTCTACCGTATCAGCGCTGCAGAGCCGCCTCGAGGATGGCGCGTGCAGCGGGTGCCGCGACCCGTCCGCCGGTGCCCGCGTTCTCGAGGACCACAGCGATGGCGATCGTGGGGTTCTCTGCCGGGGCGAACGCGATGAACCACGCGTGCGACTCGGCTTCTTTGCCCGTCTCCGCGGTGCCAGTCTTGCCGGCGACCGCGACTCCGGGTATCTGGGCGCGGGTCCCGGTCCCCGAGGCAACGGTGTCGACCATGATCGCGGTGACTCGATTGGCGGTAGCCGCGTCGGTGGCGGTGGTCCAGCGGCGTGGCTCGGTCGAGGTGATGATTCGCCCCGCCTGGTCGGTGATGCGCTGGACGAGGTACGGGCGCATGACGACACCATCGTTGGCCAGGCCGGCCGAGACGAGTGCCATCTGCATGGCGGTCGTCTGCGGTCCGGGCGGGCTCTCGTGCTCGCCCACCGGTTGCCCCACCCCCGCCCACGCGGTCTCCCACGTCGTCATCTCGCCGGGATTCGGCATGAGTGACGCACGGGATGGTATCTCGATCGGTGGCACCTTGTTGAAGCCGAAACGCTCGCTCTGGGTTACCAGTTCCTGCGGGCCCATGTCGACCGCCATCTGCGCGAACACGGTGTTGATCGAACGCATCGTCGCCGAGCGCACATCGACGACCCCGTAGCTGCCCCCGCCGTAGTTCGTGACCGGCGCGCCGCCGATCTCGAGCCGGCCGGGGCCCGTGTAGGTTGTCTCTGCGCTCGCGACCTCGGTGCCGAGGGCGCCGGTGAGCGTCACGATTTTGAAGGTGGAGCCCGGCGGGTAGAGACTCTGAGCGGCGCGATCGTAGAGCGGCGCCGAGCCGTCGGCGACGAGGGCGTCCCATGAGTCGTCGATCGAGGCTGGGTCGTATGAGGGCGAGGATGCCATCGCGAGCACCGCACCCGTTGCCGGGTCTATCGCAACGACCGCCCCGCGGTATCCTGCGAGCGCCTGCTCGGCGGCTCCCTGTACCCGGCTGTCGAGCGTGAGCCACACGTCGTTTCCGGGGACCGGCAGGCCCGCTGCCGCCTCGATTGCATCGCGGAAGGTGCGGAACACCCGCTGGCCCGAGAGCGCGTCGTTCATCGCTGACTCGATGCCGGCGCGCCCGTAGGTAGTGCTGTAGTAACCGACGGCGTGCGCCGCAAGCGCGCCGTGCGGGTAGCGGCGCCGGTAGATCTCGCCCTCCGGCGAGGACTCGGCAAGCACCACCCCGTCGGCCGCGACAATCGACCCGCGCGGCGAGCGGATCTCCTCGGCCAGGCCACGCGTGTTCGCGGGGTGGTTGTTGAGCGCACGGGCCTGGATGACCTGGATGGATGTGAGGTTCACAACGAGCGCGATGAGCATGACGGAGATCATGGTTGCCGAGCGCGAGAGCCTGTTGGCCAGCGCGACCCTGCCGAGCACAGCCGAGGAGCCGGAGAGTGAGACGATCTCGGCTCCTCGGCCGGTCGCCGCGTCTCCGGCGCGCAGGAGCAGGCCGAGGATCATGAAGTTGGCCAGTATCGAGGACCCGCCGTAGGAGACGAAAGGCAGCGTGATGCCGGTGAGCGGGATGAGCCGGGTCACGCCACCGATGATGACGAAGGTCTGCAGGCCGAGAGCAGCGACGAGCCCTGCCGCTGTGAAGGCCGCCATATCCGAGCGCGCCCGTGCCGCAGTGGCAAGACCGCGCATGCACAGAAGGAGGTAGGCGATGATGAGCGCCGCTCCACCAAGCAGTCCGAGTTCTTCGCCGATCGCCGCGAAGATGAAGTCTGTCTCCACGAACGGGATGCGTCCCGGGAAACCGCGCCCGACGCCGACCCCGGTGACCTGCCCTGCGGCGAGCGCGAAGATCGACTGGACGAGCTGATAGCCACGGTCGGCCGCGTCAGCGAAGGGGTCGAGCCAGATCTCGACGCGCGTCTGCACGTGCGAGAAGAGCGAGTAGGCGGCCGCAGCGCCTGCGGCGAAGAGCGCAAGCCCCACGACCACGTAGCTGATGCGCCCCGTCGCAACGTAGATCATCACGAGGAAGATGCCGAAGAAGAGCAGGCTCGAGCCGAGGTCCTTCTGGGAGACCAGCACGAAGAGCGAGACGGCCCACATGAAGATCAGCGGTCCGAGGTGGCGAAGTGCCGGTACGCCGACTCCAAGCACCTTGCGGGTCGAGACCGAGAGCACCTCACGGTTCTCGGCCAGATAGGCGGCGAGGAAGAGCACGATGAGCACCTTGGCGACCTCGCCGGGCTGGAACGACATCCCTGCGACACGCAGCCACAGCTGGGCGCCGTTGATTTCGACCCCGATGACCGAGGGCAGGACGAGCAGGGTGAGGCCGGCGAGCATGATTGTGTACTTGTAGCGCGCGATCCGCTCCAGGGAAGGCACCGCGATGAGCGTTCCGACCATTGCGGCCACGCCCACGAACAGCCAGACGACCTGCTGCGCACCTGCGACGGAGTCCAGCCGTGTCACGTATGCGACGCCGATGCCCGAGAGCAGCGCGGTGAGCGGCAGCAGCACCGGGTCGGCGGCGGGCGCCAGGAAGCGCACGGCGATATGCGCGGCGAGGAAGGAAGCGATCAGGCCGGCCGGCACCGCAAAGTCGCGCCACGAGAGGGTCTCGGTCGTCCTCGCGTCGACCAGGCCGAAGATGAGCAGCACTGCAGGGGCGGCAGCGAGCAGGAGGAGCAGCTCTGTCGACCGCCGGGAGCGCACGGTTACGGTCCTCCGGGCGCGTTGTCCGCTTCGCCCGAACGCGCCTCGGCGAGCGCTCGGTACTGGTCGACGAGCGCGTTGGCGGCGTCCAAGTCCTCAACGGCGATGCCCTGGTTCAGGCGGCCAGCGGTCACCGGGTCGAGCAGACCGACGGTGATCGTGGTCTCCTCGGCGAGCCAGCGCAGGCTGACGCCCGCGAACTCACCGGGAAGCCCGCTGTACACGACGACGACACCGTCCTCGGCGATGAGGTAGGCTCGCTCTGACGCGTACCGGTACGTCCCCCACACCGCGATGCCGACGACGGCAGCGACTGCGAGCGCCCACACGAGAACCGCGAGCCAGCCACGATGAGAGCGCGCGGGTCCGCCGACAGCCCGTTCGCCGACGATGTCGACGACGATGACGGAGATGTTGTCGTGCCCGCCCGCCTCGTTGGCGGCGTCGACGAGCATGCGCACGGCCATATCGGGGTCGCCGTAGTCACCGAGGATCTCCGCGATGTGCTCGTCGGTGAGCATGCCTGTGAGGCCGTCCGAGCAGAGCAGAAGCCGGTCGCCCGGTTCTGCGTCGACCTCGAAGGTGTCGGCGTACATGTTGGGGTCGGTGCCGAGCGCGCGCGTGATCACGCTGCGGTTGGGGTGCGAGCGCGACTGCTCCTCGGTGAGCGTGCCCTGGCGAATCATGTCGGCGACCATCGAGTGGTCCCTGGTGATGCGCTCGAGCGTGTCACCGTGCAGCAGGTACGCGCGGCTGTCGCCCACGTGCGCGACAGCGATGCGGGTGCTTTCGACCACGGCCGCAGTGAGCGTCGTGCCCATGCCCTCGCGTCCGCGACCCTCACGCGCCGCTTTGATGACCGCGCGGTTTGCGGCGCGCACCGCGCGTCCTAGGCCCTTGGCATCGAGGTGCGCAGGGGCAGCGGCAAGCAGGGCGGCCACGGCCACGCCGCTGGCTATCTCACCGGCCTCGTGCCCGCCGAGGCCGTCGGCGACAGCGAACAGCGGCGGTTCGAGAAGTACGGAATCCTCATTATGCGCACGTACGCGCCCGACGTCGGTGAGCCCGGCGTAGGGGCGCTTTCCGGGGCGCGCCCTCATGCGCGCACGACCTTAAGGCGCACGGCGCCAAGGTCGACCATGTCTCCTGTGGCGAGTGCCACCGGGCGGACGATGACCGAGCCGTTCACGACGGTGCCGTTGGTGGATTCGAGATCCTCGATGACGGCAGTGCCGTCGGGCGAGGGGGTGACCCGCGCGTGGGTCGAGGAGATGAAGTCGTCAGCGATCACGATGTCGGCCCCCGGCGAGCGTCCGATGACGATCGGGCCGGTAATCGGGATGCTCACGCCTTTGAGTTCGCGCGGTCCCTCGACCACGGCAAGTGCGAGACGCGCTCCGGCGGCGGCCGGTCCAGCGCTGCGGACGTAGCCGAGGCCGGCACGCACGGCTGTGAACAGGAAGAGGTAGAGGAGCGCCAGGAGCACGAGTTTGCCGACGAGCAGGACGATATCGACCACGGTGCTACCCCCTCGGCTCGTGGTAGACGAGTTCGCTCGCGCCGACGGAGACGACGTCCCCGTCGCGCAGACGCTCGCGGCTCACGCGCTCGCCGTTCAGGTACGTGCCGTTCGTGGAGTCGAGGTCCTCGATGGCCCACCCGGTCCCCTCGCGCACGAACGCGGCGTGCTCGCGCGAGACGTTAGCGTCCGCGATCCTGATGCCGCACGAGGCGAGCCTGCCCACACAGACACGCTCGCCGCCCAGTGCGACGTCGTGCTCGACGCCGCTCACGGTGACCGTGGCGATGCTGTGGACTGGGGCGCTCTTCGGGGGAGGCGGCTGCGTGGCGGGCTTCATAGGCGGAGGGGCCGGGGCCGGTGCGGGCTCCTCGGCAAGCTCCTCGACGTCGGGCGGGCCTTCTGTGGCCGCGACGCGGAACCGGCCGAGCCGCAGGTCGTCGTGGATGGTGAAGCTGATAGCGGGGTGGGCCGAGAGCGAGTACCCGCGCTCTGCCGCGTGGCTGACAAGGAAGGTCGCGAGCTCGCCTGCGAGCGTGGTGCGGAAGGCGCCGATGCCCTCGTCATCCTGGGGAGAGAGGGCCACCATGTATGCGTGCGGGACGTAGACCTTGCCCACTCCCACCGCGCGGCGGTCGTCCATCGCCTTGCCGAGCGCCTTGGCGATCTCTGCGGGCTGGACGGGCGAGCGGAACGCCCCGGCGAACAGGCCCTCGACGGCCGAGGCGATGCGATCTTCGAATTCGGAGAGGATGCTCATGAGCGCGGTGTCCCGTCTGCCGGAGGGAGCTACTCTTCCTCGGCTCTGGTCGGCGGTCCGGCCGCCACAACCAGCACCATCAGTATAGAGGAGGCAACGACGCTCAGAAGCAAGGGCTGGCCCAACCATGTAACCGAGGTGTTGACCTCGGTGGCGACTGCATCAGCCAGCAGATAGCCGCCGGTGAGCGCAGCCGTACCCAGCGCTATGCCAAGCAGCGCCATGAGGCGCGAGGCCGAACGGCAGCACAGCGACATCACCGCGCCTGCTATCGACCATCCGAGGAGCACCATGAGCGGTGCGGGCGAGGCGACGAGCTCACCGGCTGCGGGCGCGCCTGTCGCGGTCGCCCACGGGTCGGCGAGCAGGATCCACCCCACGTCGGTGAAGGGCGCTGCAGCGCCCGAGGCGGCAGAAGCTCCCATCGTGAACAGGGCACCGAGAGCCGAGAGCGCCGCTGCGGGTAGTGGGGGGAGGACGAAGCCTGCAAGCAGCGGAGCTGCAGGCGAGATCCGCGCCACCCCGAGCGCTGGGCCGGAGAGGACGGCGAGCCACGCGGCTCCTCGGCGGCCGAACACCCACCACGTTGCCGTCGCGATCACGAAGAGAAGGGCCGCGGCCAGCACCATGCCCTGCCGCGCGATTCCAGCCATGAGCAGTGCGGTCGCGATGCCGAGCCCGAGACCCGGTGCGAACACCGCGGCGACCGCGACGAGTGCAGACGCGGCGCCGAGCGCAAGCGTGCCGAGAGCAAAGGGGGTCAGCCCTGCCCACACGAGCCACGCAGCGGCAGTCGCGCTGGCGATCGAAGCGGCCGGCCGGCTCCACGGCTTCAGCCGGTCCCACAGGCCTATGCCTTCCGGTTCGGCTTCGTCGCACGGTGCCTTCCCGCACGCCTCCTCGACGAGGTTCGCCAGCGACCGGCGCCCGGCACGGGGATCGCCTAGGTGATCGAGCAGGTGGTTCGCGAGCGAGCGAACACCCGGATAGCGGTCTGACGGCACGGGGGCCAGTGCGGTGAGGAGGACATCATCGAGTGCGGCAGGTAGATCGGCCACGAACTCGCCGGGCGCGGGGGGTTCGACCACCTCGGCTTTGAAGACAGCCCCCTCCCAGGTGTCGGCGTAGTATGGGTTGGCATCGGTGAGCATCTCGTAGACGAGCACGCCGAACGCCCAGACGTCGGTGCGCTCGTCGAGCTCCTCGCCCCGGATCTGCTCGAGCGGCATGTAGCCGGGCGTCCCGCCGGCGCCGTGACCGTGGCCTGCAGCGGTGGACAGCGCGGCGATGCCGAAGTCGGCAACCTTCACACGTCCGTCACGGGTGACGAGCACGTTGTCGGGTTTCACGTCGAGGTGGAGCACTCCGTTGTCGTGCGCGAACTCCAGCGCATCGGCGACAGCCTCCACAACCGCGGCGGTCTCGTCCAGCGTGAGGGGCCCGTCGGAGACGCGCAGAAGGTCGGCGACGGTCGCGCCGTCGACGTGCTCCATGATGATGAACGCCTCGTCGGCATCGGTGTCCCACTCGTGGACCGTGACGATGTTCGGGTGGTTAAGAAGAGCTGCGGTCCTCGCCTCGGCCAACCCGGCCGGTGCGACCGGCCGACCCGAGCGGTCGGAGGGGAAGGGGAGGCGCTTGATCGCCACCCGGCGCTGTATGCG
>JACUUN010000045.1 GCA_014859265.1 Coriobacteriia bacterium | reverse complement strand
GGCCGAGCGCCTCAATGGCCTCCGCCCGCGGACCGTGCTCACGGTTGCCTGTACCCTCTCCGCGGGCGACCGCGAGCAGTGCAGGGACCGCCGCAGCGTATCTCAAGCTCCCCAGATAGCGCGCTGCTAGCTGCACATTTCCAGCGTCCGTGTCATTGAGGGCGGCTGCCAGCAGCTCGGGTGCCCGGGGGTCGGGCACGCCCGCCAGAGCGCGGATGGTCTCCCTGCGCACACGGGCATCGGCATGTCGCGACGTCCTGTCCAGGTAGGGCAGTACTTCGCTGCGCCTGGCCGAGCCGAGGATGGACACGACGTTGCGCACGAAGTACCAGCGGGCATCAATGATGCGGTCTCCGACCTCTTCGATGTTGTGGTCTGCGACAGACGAGATGAGGTCGACCATGGACTTGCGAATCGACATGTCCGGCTCATCGGCGAGCATCTCGAGCAGCGGCTCGATCGCAAGGCCGCCAAGCGTGGCCAGGAGGCGCCTGCACGCCTGGTACTCGAGGGTGTCCCTGTCATACACATGCATCGCACGGTACAGAGCGCGCATCTCCCTCACATCTGCGAGCCGCCGCACCGCGCCGGTCATGCGCTCGCTCTCCTGCGGAGTCGCTGTCTGTGCCGCGCGCAGGAGAGCATCGGCGGCCTCGGCGGCCACCTCGAACTCCCCGCGCTCGAGCAGGAGGCCGAGCCCTCCCTCCAGCGCGCTCATGCTTTCATCGAACGCCGGTGTCTCCATGCCGAGGATCGCAAGTGTCACGAGCGCTCCGATGACATCGCTGTCGCGGAACCCCCGGTATGCCTCATCGCGGAGAGCGAGCAGTCCGGGGTCGTTTCCGGGGTCACCGGGCGCGGCCGAGGCGAGCTCGACCAGCCGGAGAACAGAGTCGACAGCGGTATCGGCGCCAGCGGTATCGCTGTCGCCGTCGGAGACGATCCGTGAGGGTGCGGTCGAGCTGAGCACCGCCGAGACCGTCGCCTCGTGGATGCCTGCTCCCCGCATGGCAGCGCCGGCGGCGTTCGTAACCTCATCGCGAGCGGCCAGTGTGATCTGCGCGAGATTGCGGATTGCCCGGGCAAGGCCCTCGACCGAGACGGCGTCTTCGTCCAGACCTTCGGTCAGCACGCGGCACATCTCGTCGATTCCCACCTGGCGCACGAAGGCCGCGACTCCCCGGTCGGTGCGTGCGGCGGCGAGGATCCGCTCGGCACTGCGCGCGCGCAGCTGTCCCGGTGGCAGCGAGCTCATCGCGTCGGCGATGGTCCGGAATGCAGTCCGGCGCTCGGTGTCGTCAAACGTGCCGATGATGCGCGCGATGGCAGCGAGATCGTCACCGGGCTCGACGTCAGCCGGCGACACCACCGCCCGCTGGAACACTGATGCGACGTAGGAGGCGATCAGCTCTGTATCGAGCAGCACGCGCACCAGCACGCGGTGCCCCTCGGAGCGCGGGTCTTTCGCGGTGGCGAGCAGCATCTCGATGTGGTCGCTGTCCGGTGGCCACGCGATGTCCGCCGCTGAGCCGGCGTCTGTCGGCGACGCCTCGGCGACCACCGTCGAGGCCTCCGCAACGGTGATGGAGTCGACCCCCTCGTCCCACAACACTGCCTCGAACCCGCCCGACGCCTCGATCTCCTCGGGCGAGCGGCGCAGCACACCGAGAAACCCGAGAAGGGCTTCGCTCGTAGTATCCCCGCGGAACCGGACCTCGATGACCGACCGATGATAGAGTTCGCGGGCGAACGTCGTGGCACCGGTCTGTCCCGTCAGAGCCGGAGCTCCTTCGACGCGCAGCCCGTCCTTGTCGACCGCGATGCGGAGATCAGGAGCCACATCACCTGCGTCCCCGAGCAGCGCTGAGGCCCGGTCGGCGTTCTCACGCGGGATCGTACTGGCTCGCGGATACAACACCACCGCCTTGTATGTGGTCACCAGCTGGCGCAAGAACCGCACGACCGCGGGATGGACCGCTCTTGTCTCGACAGGCTTGTGCACGGAGTGGGGCCTTCGTGACGGCAACGGGTGGCTGGTGCGCCCTCCAGTATAGATGTTGGGCCCGCCGATACACCATCGAGGGTGCTATCATCCCCCCGTGCCCCCGGTCGCAGACACTCGGCTCGTTCTCGCCTCGGCCTCACCGCGCCGGAGGCGTCTCCTCGCGCTCCTCGGTCTCGAGTACACGACGATGTCGACCGACACCGAGGAAGATCTCGACTCTCCACTCGTGGCCGATCCACCCGCACTTGCCGCCGCCCTGGCACGCGAGAAGGCCGCAGCTGCACGTGCCGCTGGCGCGTACGGTCCCGTGCTGGCGTTCGACACCATCGTCGTGCATGAGGGGCGGGTGCTTGGCAAGCCCGCCGACATCGCCGAAGCATACGAGATGCTCCGCTCGCTCTCCGGCCGGACCCACTATGTCGTGACAGGCGTCGCCGTGCTGCCGCCTGGCTTGGCAGAAGCCGAGGCGTTCGCCGTCACCACACCGGTCCGTATGCGCAAGTTGAGCGAGGCCGACATCGACGTCTGGGCCGGATGCGGGGAGCTTCTCGGCTGTGCCGGCGCCTACAACGTCGAGAGCCATCTCGCCGAGGTCGACGCGGACCAGTGCTTCCAGAACGTGGCCGGCCTTCCGCTCTGCCACCTCTACCTCGCGCTCCGGCGCATGCGCGATGCGCTCGGCACTGAGGAGCCCGGCGTTCCGATTGGCCCGTGCGATGCCGCCCGGAACACGCGGTGCGAGCTCGGGCCACGGCTGATCGGCGAGGTGCCCGCCGAGTAGCATTACACCTGCGAGCGGCGTGCGACGATGATGACGGACTCGTCGGCGGAGCGGTCAAAGGGCCGCCCGGCATGGTCCCCGTAGCTCTCGATCGCCTCGAACCCGGCTTTCTCGAGCGCCTCGAAGAGCAGGTCTGCGGGCAGGGCGGTGTGGACCGACCGGCGCGCGCGCACATGCCAGCCGGTCTCAGCCGGATCGTCGTGAGCGAACGCATTGTCGGCGCTCGGCCCTGCTCCCGGTTCCCGGGTGAGCGTGACGAAGTCGAACATGATGCCGTCATCGACGTAATCGAGCACTTTGAGAAACACACGGTCGCCCTCGGGGGTCTCGCGAAACACCGCGGGCATCATACGAACGCAACCGTCGATGAGCCGAGCGTGATTGAGCAGGTGCAGCACGACGAGCCCGCCTGGGCGAAGCACTGCGGCGAAGTCCGTAAGCGTGGCGTGCAGGCCGGCAACGCCATCGACGTGCGGAAGCCCGTTGCCGAGCGTGAGCACCGCATCATACCCCGTGCCGACGAGGCGCTCGAGCTCTCCAAAGCCGCCCTCGACCAGCGTGGTACTCACGCCGGCCGCAGATGCGTTCTCACGTGCCTGGGCGAGCATCGACTCGCTCGGGTCGACACCGACGACCTCGTGCCCCCACTGCCGGAACATGATGGCGTGTTTCGCGCTCCCGCAGCCGACGTCGATAACGCGCTCGACCCCGAACCGTGCGAACACGTCGCGGAAGAACGGTGCCTCCCGCGCGAGCCGCCGGTCCCAGTCGACCATCTGGTCGTAGTCGCTCGCCGGTTCCACGTCACGTCGCTCCGGGGCCATCCGCCTCACCCATCCAATCGGAAGATGCGGACCGCGTTCTCGCGTAGGACGAGGTCGCGATGCGCTGCGCCGACCCCGATCTCATCGAGGGTCGCGATCTGCTGATACTTGATCCACGAGCGATACCCCGCGGTACTGCCCGAGTCGGTGCCGAAAAGCACGCGCTCAGGCCCGAGGGCGCTCATGACACGCTCGAACACCTGCGCCAGTGTCACGGGATAGACCATGAAGTCCATCCAGTTGTTCGTTCCCGAGGAGTCTACGGCCACGTTCGAACACTGATAGGCGACTTTGAGCAGCTGGTCGAGGTAGCCCGCGCCGAAGTGCGCGATCACGAAGGTGATCTCCGGAAAATCCCGCGCCACCGGTGACAGGTCGATCGGGTCCGCGTAGCGCATGTCACCGCTGGGATCGACCGTGACCCCGTAGTGCACGATCATCGGCGCGCCGAGTTCCGCAGCCTTCTCGAAGAACGGCCGGCATGCCGGATCAGAAAGCCGGTAGCAGCGGTTGACCGGGAGCAGCTTCACGCCTTTGAAACCCGCGGCCATCTCGCGCTCGAGCAGGTCAGCCGCCCCGGGGTCGCGTGGATCGACGTTGCAGAGCGCGTGTACGTGCCCCGCAGCCGCCGTGATGAACTCGCGCATGTATGCGGAGTCGGGAATCACCGAGACGATGAGGGCCTTGGCGAGCCCGGCGTCGTGGATACGATCCGTGTACCACGCGGCCATCTGGTCCGCAGGCATGTCAGGCAGCGTCTCCCCCCGCCTGCCGAACTTGCGCTCCTTAAGCGCCTGCCTGAAGCGCGGGGCACCCTCGGGATGCGCCTCGATGTACTCCTCGAACAGACGCGCCGAGAACAGATGGCAGTGTGCGTCGATCACATCCCCGAGCCGGGTCGGCCCGGCGGGCTGAAGCAGCGCCATTCGTCAGGACCCGCCCTCGGTGTCGCCCGGCGGGGGCGGCGGGGGCGTCTTCTCCGTATCGGGCACGATAATCGCCGCTGCGATGTACGCGACGAGCAACGGGCCCCAGGCATCGAAGATGAGTGCGAAGAGGACGTAGCCCACGCGCAGGAGCGTGACATCGACCGAAAAGTATTCGGAAAGCCCGCCGAGCACCCCTGCGATCACCTTCTTGTCGCGGGACCGCACGAGACGGGCGTCCCGTGAAGGCAGCCGCGCACCCGGACGACGGCTGTAGACAATGATGAGCACGCCGAGCAGTATTACCGCGATCGGCCAGCCGATCCGTCGCACTTGGCGCGTGATATCGCGCAACACGTCCCATGGTCCAGCCCACCCGAAAAGCGGCATGCCTCCCAGGAAGACGAGACCCATTACGATCAGGAGTACGCCGATGACGACATACACGGCACGCAGGTCGGCGCCCTTGTCCGGTCCCGGAGATTCACTGCTCACGGTCGGTACCCCCTTCGCCGGCCTTGGCCGGATCAGTACGTGACCACCTCGACGTTGGAGACGCCCGCCTCGAAGCGGATACGGTACCCTCCGCCGCCGGGATAGCCGGGTGTCATCCAGGTCCTTCCGCCGCCGGAAAGCCGCGGGATAGCGCTGTCGACGCTGACGTTGGTCAGGCCGGCCTCAGCGTCCACTCGGACAGGGACGTCGCGCGGAACGCGGATGGTGAAGTTCGCCACCCCGCCGCGCACGCGCACGGGGACCTCTTCGGCTCCACGGGGAATCTCGCCGAGAGCGAGCGTGACCTGCGAGACACCGGACCGCGCCTCGACCGAGGTCACGGTGAGCCCGGACAGGTCGGCGTCAAGATCGACCACGCCCGTGTCTATTTCGATGTCCCACGCCACCGCACGGGAGAGCCTCACGTCTACGCGGCTACTGCTCCTTACTCCCGGTATCCACACCCGAGCGGCATCCGGGCCCGTGACGTCCACGGTGGCCCGCCTGCCATTCACGCTCGCATCGACAGCGGGCTCGCCGTACGGGCTGCGGCCGGTGACCCTGACGAGCTCGTCACCGGCTCCGATGGTGTAGGAGCCGACGCCGCCCTGGATGACCGCGCTCCCGCTGTCCACCCGCTGACCGATGGTTTTGACGACGTCGAAGTCTGTGCCACGCGTGGTCCCGAACCACCTGAAGCCCGGTGTCGCGTCGCCAACAGGAAGCACAAACGCGCCGAGCAGCAGGCCGCCGATGATGAGCAGGCTCGAGACGACCCGCAGCCACTCGGCATCGATGCCCTTGGCTACGATGTCGATCCCTGCCGCCACGAGCAGCAGGGGCCAGAGGCTCAGCACGTGCAGCCAAACGGACCATGGTAGCGACCCTGTGGTGTTAAGGAGCAGGATGATGCCGACGAGGACGAGCGTCAGACCTTCGAAGATGCGTTTGCCCGTCACGTCACTCACTGCCTCTCGGCCGGAAGATCACGACAAGACCCCACACGATGAGCACCACCGGCCAGAACGCCCAGAGGCGCACCTGTGGCACGAACATCTGCACGAGGAGCACGAGCCCCACGAATACCAGCGCCAGCCCGATCCAGACCGAGCCGCTCCCACGGACCGCAGGCGGGCGAGGCGGAGCGGAGGACACTGGCGCAGGAGGAGGCTGGTCGGGACCGGATGCGAACGTCGTGTCTTCGGACATGAGCAGTCCCCTCTCTGCGGGGGCGCCGGGCTCCTCCGGAACCACGGCCCACAGCACGATGTACGCGATTATCGCCCCACCGCTCGATAGCAGGGTGACAAACACGGTGAGCAAACGGACGACCGTCGGATCGAGATCGAAGTAGTCCGCGATGCCGGCGCACACGCCGCCGGCCATCCGGTCGTGCCCGGAGCGGTAGAGGGTCTTGTCGGCCATCACTTCTCCCCATTTCCGGCGACGTTCTCCCGGGTGACGAGGACCCGGGCGATGCGGCGGCGGCGAACCGCCTGCACGCGGAAGATCACGCCCCCTGCGTCGACGCGCTCGCCTGGTACAGGTATATGCCCGAGTTGCACCAGCATCCATCCCGCGATGGTGTCGTACTCGTCAGATTCCTCGACGGGCAAACCCATCTTGGCTGCGTCCTCCACCGGCAGGCGACCGTCGATCACCCAGCGTCCGGAACCGAGCTCGGTCACGTAGGCAAGGTCGGGATCGAACTCGTCGACAACCTCGCCTATAATCTCCTCGACAACGTCCTCGATCGTCGCGATGCCTGCCGTGCCACCGTACTCGTCGACGACGATTACCATGTGGTTACGCATCCGCTGCATCTCAGAGAGCAGCGGCAGGATGGGCTTGGTCTCGGGCACGAAGACCGGCGGACGGAGGAACGAGGTCACCAGCTCGTCGAGCCCCCCTTCGGAGGCCGGAGTGACCAGGTCTTTCAGCAGCAGGAGCCCGACAACCTTGTCCGCATCCTCGTGGATCACCGGGAGGCGTGAGAAGCCGCGGGTCCTGAAGACCTCGAGCGCGCCTGCGATAGTCGCCGTGTCCTCGATGAACATCACATCGACGCGTGGGACCATGATCTCCCTGACAACAGTATCGCCCAGCTCGAAGATCTCGTGGATCATGCGCTTCTCCTCGTCGAGCAGCGTGCCCTGCTCGGTGACGAGGAGCTTGATCTCCTCTTCCGTCACGCCCGGACGCGCCCCCGAACCTCGCACTCCGAGCAGCCGGGATGCCACGTTGGTCGAGTGCGCGAGAACCCAGACGACCGGGCTCATGACCCGGGCAAGCAGAAGGACCGGCCGCGCGACCTTCACGGACACACTCTCGGCCCGCTGCAGTCCGAGCCTCTTTGGAGCCAGCTCACCGAAGACGAGGGTCAGATACGCGATCGCAAGGGTGACGAGCAGTATGGAGAGGCCCTGGGCGACCGAGCCCAGCCACGCGCTCTCGAAGGAGCGCAGCCACTCGGCAAGCGGGCCCGCCAGGCTCACGGCCGCTGTAGCCGAGGCGAGGAAGCCCACCATCGTGATGCCGATCTGGATCGTCGCAAGAAGCCGGGACGGGTCACTCGTCAGCTCTACCGCGGCCTTAGCGCCGGACGAGCCTTCCGCGGCTCGCGATTGCAGCGCGGCTCGACGTGCGCTGATGAGTGCGATCTCAGACGCCGCGAAGTATCCGTTCAGGACTATAAGACCGAGGACGAACAGGATCTCAGTCGCGTAGGTACTCATGGGGATAAGAGTAGCAGCATCGTGCGAGCATAGTAGCAGCGACCGAGATACCGGTCGGCGAGACCGCTATTCCTGGCTCCGGGGCGCGATCTTGTGCAGCACGAGAGCGATGAGCGCGAGCCTGCGACCACGGTCCTGACATGCGTCAACGAAATCTGCAATGGTCTCGCGCGTCGGAGGCTCGGGATCGTACCGGATGAGGTCGCTCTCGCAGATAAGGATGTTGGACTTGCAGAGCGCCTGGACCTCAGGGGCAAGCTCGTCGGGCCGACGGCCGAGCCGGAGCGCGAGCGCGGCATGGTCGACCGCGGTCTCGGGATTCTTGTGGAAGTACACAAGGATGTCCCACGTGAGGAGTGACTGCACATGGTTTTCCACAAACTGCATAACAGAGGGTCCCAGGACCCCCTCGAGATCGTACACCTCGTGACCGTCCCCTGTCGGAGCGCAACCGGCGCCGTCTTGCCGCCGGTACCGGAGTGCTCGTGACCGTACGCCATGCGGAATCGATGTCCGCAGCGACTCGATTGTAGCGTACAGCCCAGCTAGCGGCACCGTTCCGCAGTCAAACAACACGTTATGCGGCCTGAACGGCACTGAAACAACCTTGCAGAACCTTGGCCGGGGCCCGCTTCCCTTTGTCCCACCTGACCGCTCTCTTCGCAGACGCCGCCCGGATGGGGTAGGGTTGAGGATGCATGGCCGGGACGAACCGGCACGGCCGTGCCATGACGATCGGAAGGAGTATCAGAATGGCTCACGTGGAAGGCACCACGGTAAGGGTGCACTACCGCGGCACGCTCGAAGACGGCTCAGAATTCGACTCAAGTACGGGACGCGATCCGCTCGAGTTCACCATCGGCTCTGGCCAGGTGATTCCCGGGTTCGAGTCTGCGATCGCAGATATGGCCGTTGGCGAGAGCACGACTATCACGCTCGACGCCGAGGACGCCTACGGCGGCTACCATGAGGAGGCCGTCCAGGTGGTCCCGGTGACCGCGTTTACGGACGAGCCCTACGAGGGCGCGGTCGTGCAGCTGCTCGGACCGAATGGCGAGCGCCTTGCCGCCACGATTACGCAGATTGAAGGCGACGACGTCACGCTCGACTTCAACCACCCTCTCGCCGGCAAAGCGCTGACATTCGAAATCGAGCTCGTCGAGGTCACGCCAGCCGAGTAGCACCCGCACAACACGTGCACGCACGACGCCCCCGGAGCGAATCAGCGCCGGGGGCGTCTTGTCACACGATGACGGTCCTAGCTGCCCGGGTGGCCCTCAAGCGTACAAATCATCTGCATCCTGGAGGCGAGCATGAAGAGCAGGGCCGCCAGGAGCATCGGACCGACGAGGGCGATACCCATGATCACCCACAGGCTCGCGTTCCACCCGGCAAGTACACCCCATATGACGACTCCGGCTGCGCCGATGAGCAGGAGCAGCGCCGCGAGCTTCTCGTAGAACAACCCGACCACGAAGACGAGTACGGCTGCAGCCAGGGGAAGGAGAGCGCTCCCGGTCGCCGCAACGACCTCTTCGAGCGTGTACGTGAAGTTCGTGTACTTCGCAGCGGTTTCCGATGCGAACAGCATCACCGTCCACAACACTCCGCCGAGCACCACAAACACGCGCGCGAACAAGCGCTCCACGTTCATGCGCTCGTACTTACACGTTCTCGTCATGAGCTCCATAACCGATCCCCCTAGCACGTCAAGACGGACAGCCGGTGTCGTCGAGCGGGCCCTCCTGCATGTTCTGCTGCATTTATACCCCTCGGCAGCCCCCGCGCGAACCCTCGTCACACAGGCGGGCCGAAACGCTCGATGAGCGCGCGCGAGGCGGGCACTTCGAGCGCTACCAGGCACGCCTCCATCGCGCTCACCATCACGGGCGGGCCGGCGACTATGAACAACCATCCGTCGGCCGGATCGACGTAGCGGCGCACGATGTCTGGCGTGATGAGGCCTCGCTCACCCTCCCAGCTCCCGGCGGACGACTCGACCACATGCACGACGGTAAGCCGTTCCCCCTCAAGCGCGGCAATCTCGTGGACGAACGGGATGCACTCCGGCTCACGGTTGCCGTAGAAGAGCACCGCCTCGGGCGCGGTGGCCGGGTCCCAGGAGCGCAGCATGCTGATCACAGGTGTGATCCCCACTCCCCCCACGAGGAACGCGACCCGACGCTCATCAGGAGGCAGCGTGAGCCGTCCCGCAGGACCCGCTATCCACACCCGATCACCGGAGCGCAACGCGGCCAGCGTGTTCTTGAAAGCAGAACCGCTCAGACGCGTCGTAATCTCCAGATAGGAATCCCCCACTGCGGAGGAGTGGCTGAACGGCTTGGTCTGCGCCCCCTCAGCTGTCTGGAGCGTGAGCGCGAGGTACTGGCCGGCAACGAACCGGTAGCCCTCGGGCCGCTCGAAGCGCACCGAGAGCACGTCGGGACAGCGGGCCTTGGTTCCGATTACCGCCACATCGTGTCCTGCCACCGCGTCTCCCCCGCCATCTTCCGCCCTATCCTGGGAACATACCCTTCACGACACCTGTCGAGGAGTGCCCATGCGCCGTGCTGCCCGGCTCCACCTTGCTCTGGTCGCACTCGTGACGGCCCTGCTGATTCCCGGATGTCTCGCAACCCCGCGCCCCGACGGGCCGCGCGTGGACCGCGATGACGGGCCCTTGCCCCTTCAACGCGCCGAGATACGGGAGTACGAGGGGCGCGATCTGTCCTCGATCGACGATTTCCGTGAGAACTCAATCGCCGGCCCCCAGCAGGTCGACCGGGACGCCTACCGGCTGGTTGTCTCGGGTCTCGTTGCCAGCCCCGGGGAGCTCTCCTACGACGACGTGCTCACCGGCCGCGCCTACAAGAAAGTTGTCACGCTCGACTGCGTCGAGGGTTGGAGCGTCGACATACTCTGGGAAGGCGTGCTCGTCCGCGATCTCATCGAGAAGGCCGCGCCACTCGGAGAGGCTAACACCGTGGTGTTCCGCGCGGTCGACGATTACTCGACATCGCTTCCCCTCGATTACCTGCTCGACAACGAGATTCTGCTCGCCTACACCATGAACGGCGTGGAGCTTCCACCCGAGCGCGGATTCCCCTTCCAGCTGGTCGCCGAGGACAAGTGGGGCTACAAGTGGATCAAGTGGGTCGAGGAGATCGAGCTCACCGACGACCCGACGTACCGCGGTTACTGGGAAAGCCGCGGGTACAGCAACTCCGGCGACCGGGACAAGAGCTCCCGCGAGTAGCCCAGCAGTGGGTCCTACGAACGCTTTCGCCGTAGATCCAGCTTCATCGTGAGGATGCGGTCCGTTGAGAAGATCCGGCCGGCGGCATAGATCAACGTCGCGCACCACAACGCCAGGTAAGCGATACCGAGCCAGACCGTCTCGTAGTTGCCGAGGAACAGGTTCGGCGCCGCAGTGAAGGCATGGCTGAACGGTATCGCGTACACGAACCAGCGCAGTGCCGGTACGAGCTGCTCCAGATCCACGAACAGCGTCAGGAAGTACGGGATCATGAGCAGAACCATCAGCGGCGCCAAAAGCGACTGCACCGCGCGCACGTTCTCGGCGAACGCGCCGAGAATCACGGCTATCGCGAGCGCGACGAGGATCGACAGGAACAACGTGAGACCGAGGATCGCGTAGTCGCTTGTGCCGAGCGCAAGCCCGAGGGAGGCGATGGCATCGGGCGCGTCGGTCATGCCGGGCAGCCCCTCGCCGAAACTCTTCGTGACTCCCTGCATGTAGTAGCGCAGGCCGAACATGTAGACAGCCGCAGAGAGCAGGGCGACGAGAGAGGCGGCCACCATCTTGGCACTGACCAGGCCTGTCCGGTTCACTGGAGCGGCAAGCAGGGTCTCAAGCGTCTTGTTCTCCTTCTCGTTGGCGATGGTAGTAGCGATCATCTGGGCTGCGAACACGATCACGATGAAGAGGATGATGGGTATGAAGGTCGTTTGACTCGACACAAACGCCAGCACTTCGGCCACGGACGCCTGGGCCTGTGTCTCGCCTACGACAACGTTCTCCGAGAACCGCACGGGATTCTTGAGCGCCGTCGGGTCAGCGTCAGGCGCAGCGTTCGCGATCATCTCGGTGCTGAGCCCCTCGTTCACCGCCGCCAGCACTGCGGAGAGCATGCCCGCGTCCTTGGTGGCGAGGAAGGAGAAGTTGCGCAGGACCGCATAGGTCTGCAGCTCCTGCGGCTTTCCCGCGGCAAGCCCCTGCTCGAAGCCCTCGGGCACCAACAGGCCAAGTGAGACACCCTGCTCCGCCAGAGCCGCCGGGATGTCACCCACGCCGGCGTCGAGCCGGATGACCGAGAATCCTCCTTGTTCTAGAGCGTCCGCCAGACCGGCTGATGCCGACGTTCTGTCGCGATCGAGGACGGCAACCGCCTGCTGGTTTTCGGCTTGCTCGCTCTGCTGGCCGATGAGGTTCCCGATCGCAACGAACACGAGGATGGTAAGCAGGAACGGCAGGAGGATCTGCGCTGTGAGCAGCTCCCGGACCTCTTTGCGCAGGAGCACGGTGAACTTCCTCATCGGGCCACCTCCGCGAAGACCTCTTCCAGGTTCGAAGCCGAGTACCGCTCCTTGAGCGACGTGGGCGTGCCTACCTCACGGATACGCCCCTGGTGTAACAGGCCCACCCGGTCGGAGAGGTACTCGATCTCGAGCATGTTGTGGCTCGAGAGCAGGATGGCCGTCCCGTCGGCCGCATGCCGCTTGATCGTCTCGCGCACCTCGAGCGCGTTCAGGACATCCAGCCCCGAAGTCGGCTCGTCGAGAATCGCCAGGTGCGGACGGCACATGAGCGTCCGGGCCAGCAAGAGCTTGCGCGTCATGCCCTTGGAGTACGAGCCGGCCTTGTCCTTGAGCCGCGCGCCGAGACCACAGATCTCGCGGGCCCGCTCGACGGCGGCGCGCTGCTCTTCGGGGACCGAGAAGTAGAGCTCGGAGAAGAAGCGCAGGTACGCCTCTCCGGTCATGTTCTTGTACGCCCCTGCCTCCTCGGGCAGGTAGGAGATGTGCTCGCGTGCCTGCTCGGGGTTCGAGCCGACTTCGACGCCGTCCACCGCAGCCGTACCGGCCGTCGCCTTGAGAATGGTGCCGACGATCCTCAGGACGGTCGTCTTGCCCGCACCGTTCGGGCCGATGAGCGCGAAAACCTCACCCGGTGCGACATCGAACTCCACACCGCTCACGGCTTCGAGATTCCCGTAGCGCTTCACCAGTCCGCGCACCGAGAGCACAGGCTCTCCCCTCATACGACCGCTCCCTCCGTCGATTCGGGCACGGGGTCGCCCGCCTAGGTCGGCGGGATCACTGCCAGCATGACGGCGAGCACATGACAGGCGCTGCCCCCTAGCACGAACACGTGCCAGACCGCATGCATGTACCGCACGCGCTTGAGCACGTAGAAGACGGTACCCAGGGTGTAGGCAAGGCCGCCCGCGACGAGCAGCCAGAGCCCGACGGAATCGAGGTTCTCGCGCAGCGGACCGATCATGAGCAGCGCGAGCCAGCCCATGCCGAGGTAGATGAGCGCCGAGAGCCACCCGGGCCGATAGGTCCACGCAGCCTCGAGCGCGATGCCTGCGATAGCAAGCGCCCACACGACCACGAAGAGTCTCCAGCCACCGTCATCGGCGAGCGCAACCAGGGTGAACGGTGTGTACGTCCCCGCGATGAGCAAGTAGATCCCTGCATGGTCGAGCACCTTGAAGACGTGCTTGACCCTCGGCCAGGGGAAACTGTGATAGAGGGTCGAGGCGGTGTAGAGAAGCACAAGAGTCGTGCCGTAGACGATGGCACTCGCGAGTTCGAGGAAACCGCCACTGCGTGCCGCGAAGGCTACAAGCAGTGCGAACGCGACAATACCGAGGACGGCCCCGACCCCGTGGGTGACCGCGTTGGCAATCTCTTCGCTGACGCTATAGTTGCGGCGCTGACGGACCGGCACTCCCCGCGCGGTGTCCTCCATGAACCAGACCCCCGTGTCAGGCCATGCTGCGGTGCTCTTGCATAGTGCATGCTACACCGTGTCCCACGGGAGCGACAGCAGGCAAGAGCCCGGGAACGGGCCGCTTGATCCAGAGCCGGACGGCGCGCGTCACGGCCTCCGCCTCGCGAGCGATGACGATGGGCGGCACCTCGGCGGAGCCCTGAACCGCGGCGGACGAGCCTGCCGAGAGCGTCAGTGCGATACCGAGAGCGATGACGATGTTCTTGACGGGCGACACGACCCTGCGACCTCCGATGTGCTGGTGTTTCTTGCTCTAAATGCATCATCGGAGGTGTAGATTGAATAGCAATGGCGGCACGGTGACGTCCGGATGACACTTGGTGACACGCCGGAAACACAGGCGGCAAAACAGGCAGGGCCGACTCCGGTTATTCTTCCGGCGTCTCACCACCGATACAGAAGCACTCGGTCGGCGGATCATGCACCACCACCATGATGTCGCCCGGGTCGATACCCGGCTCGATTCCCAGCCGGGAGACCACCTCGTTGTAGAGGGCACGCTTGAGCTCGGCCTCACGCCCGGGCAGCATCGTGATGTCAACGATGGTCAGACGGTCGGCCTGCCTGCCGGGAGCGTCGATGTTCTCGGGGACACTCTCCACGATTCGCTGCATGATGCGCGTCTCGGACACGCCAAGTGCCCCCGAGATCGCCTCCCGGACACCGTGAAGCAGCACGCGCTTGTACGCGGTGGACTTTCCGGACTGGATGTCGATACGGACGATAGGCATAGAGTCCTCCTCAGCTGGCGTGACGGGAATATACCCCTGCGAACGTCGGCAGGGAACGGGGGCGGCGGTGAAGACCGGGACGGTGCGCCGGCACGTGTGGGTAAGCGGCGTGGTGCAGGGGGTGTTCTTCCGCACGTCGACGATTCGGGTCGCGCAAGACCTGGGCGTCCACGGGTGGGTACAGAACCTTCCAGACGGCCGGGTCGAGGCGGTATTCGAGGGCCCTCCTGCCGCGGTAGATGCGGCTGTCAGGTGGTGCCGCCACGGACCCGAGCGCGCCGTAGTCCAGCGGGTGGAAGCCGTGGACGAGCCTCCACAATACCTTTACGGCTTCACTGCGCACAGCCGGTAGACACCTGTCCTGTCGACGTTGCATGAGCCGGTATCCGTAGGGTACAAGAATCCGAGGACCTATTTCCATCCCGGAAGGAGCCTCCTTGGACAGCGCTGAAGCCCCCGTCCTGTGCTGCAGTGAGCTGTGCAAACGATTCGGGGAG
>JACUUN010000151.1 GCA_014859265.1 Coriobacteriia bacterium | reverse complement strand
GCGGGCGATCACCTAAGAACCCGATTCAGCTGTCCAGGCGAACCCGGCCACCTCTCCGTTCTCATGGGACTTGCGAATCGCTTGCATGCGGCCAACGAGGCGCGCGAAGCCTAAGAGCCGTGGACCGCATGACTAGCCCGCTTCATGGGGCTGACTCCTTTCTCCAGGACCAAGTAGTCCTGGAAACGGAGCCTCCGTCAAACCCGGGGCGTTTCAGACCCCCGTCCATCTTGTTGCATCGGAGGCGATATGGGACGAACACTCCAAGTAGGATTGGGCTTTGCGACCGGCAGAAGGAGCTTCCAAGGCGTCCTGCGAACGTACATCGATAATTGGAAAGAGTCCCAAGAATCGCTCTCCCCCAAGAAGGTCGCGCTACACCTGTTGGTCGCATATGATCTTGCATACAACCACACTGCAGCAGCCGACTACGCGATCACGGATGTAGAAGTCATTCGTGCGCTGGCTTCGGTCAAACTCATCAGCGTCTCATCGATGAAGCGTGAGGCGCGGAAACTTGTCAGCCGCGAGGTCCTTTCTCGGGAAGAGGCCGCACTGCTGTTCGGGGAGGGCTATTCAGCGAAGAGGAATGCGATCCTTTATGAGGCCGTGAAGGCGCGTTTGGACTACTTGATCTTCCTCGATGACGATGAGTATCCGCTTGCGGTCGTGAGAATCGGTGATCGGGACTTCTGGACGCGGCAACCAGTGATCGCGTCCCATATCAAGTACCTCTCCGAAGCCGATGTCACACACGGCCTTCATTGCGGCTATGTGTCACCGATTCCCCAATTCAAATGGAACGATCAGTTCTCGAAAGAGGACTTCCGGCTGTTCATCGAGGCCATCAGCAACGACATATTGGACTGGGATTCCGTCCAGGATATTCTGGAAACCCGGGGGGTCACGTATGCCGATCTTTCGGTGATACAGAGGGCGACTCACGCCGAAGAGGTTCCTGAGATCGACGGCGCCAAGTTCATCTCCGGCGCCAATCTCGGTCTCAGTCTCAAACCGACCAGCAGAGTAGCTCCCTTCTACAACCCTCCCGGAGCCAGGGGAGAAGACACGTTCTTGAGTACATGTCTCTCCGAGCACAAGGTACTCAAGATTCCGACCTACGCCTTCCATGACGGGTTTTCACGCTACCAGCATGTCCTCAGAGGCGTACTCCCAAGTGCACTTCGGGCAATGCCATCGCGCGGTCCTGGCATTGAAGAGCGATTCTTCAAAGCTTGCGTGGGCTGGATACGCTATAAGCCGCTGCTGACATACGTGATCAACAGAGAAGGATACGAAGCCGAGATCGATGCGATCAGAGCGAGACTCTCCGCGACCATACCTCTGTTGTGTGCGTATTTTGGAACGGACCGTTTCAATCGCATATCGGCAGAACTTGAAGACTACCACTGCCACGTTGGAGAGCATTTCAAGGAATTTGAGGACTCGAAGGCAGCTTGGGCGAAACTCATGGCAGCTATGGATGGCTGAAGAGTCCACTCCTGTGCGTCGAACCCCCTCCTCGACGAGTCCATCGGGCTAGCCTGAGGTGTCATCGACCGTGCTGGCGCCGCGTAGCACGGTCCATCCTTGGTGTCTCCTCTGTGCCGACCGTCGGCATCCGCCCCATAAGAACTCCGCTGGTTACGCCGAGAACTCGAAGTAGCATGGGGGGGTAAACACCCTTGTGGTTGTCAAATGGTTGCTTTCGGTCTCGGTGGTGCCTCGCGATTCGCTAGGCTGCCCCCGCTTACACGCAGGTGAGCCCCCCCTGTTTACACAGAGGGACTCGCGTGATGTGTGGTGCCCCCAAGGGAATTCGAATCGGCACCCCTGCTAGCATAGCGTTTCGAGGCGGTTCGTGCCGACGCTGACTCGCCGCAGGTCAGAGGCCGTTTCTGTGCCGACGCGTACCAGCCGTGAGATGCCGTCTCGGGCTGTTTCGCGGACGGATGGCGAGTCCAGTTGAGTCCGATCGTTCACAGGATGGGTCACTCGCTGCCGCGATCATGATTGCTCGCGACCGAGCGCTTTCCAGGGCTCGCCGGGAAGACGGGTGATGAGACGGTCGTGCACGAGCAACGCAGCGTCGTCTACGTCGTAGCCCGCAGGATCACGAAGCAACGGAATCACGTCGGCGCGGAAGTCAGGAGATGCTAGCTTGCCCACCATGTTCGCCTCGAACTCCGCGCGCGAGATCGCGGTCTCGGTTCGCGCCAGGTACTCGCCGAGACACTCAATGATATGCGCCTCGTCGGGGTCGAGGGTGGTGAGCCCGAGCCACAGGTCGTAGAGGTCGCGGCCCTTCCGCCGCTGGAACAGCGCTCGCATCTTGGTGGCGAGCAACTCTTCGAGCGTGAATGTCGTGACCAGCTCAGCGGCCGAGTGCCACGGGCTCTCTACGTTGAATGGCACGTGCTGGAGCCCGTCGACGCTGAAGTGCTCCCGGGTGTTGATCTCCACCTTCACCCGCATGCG
>JACUUN010000150.1 GCA_014859265.1 Coriobacteriia bacterium | reverse complement strand
TTGTGCCCACGGTCGGCGCTGAACCCATGTATACGGTCCGAGCTACCCGACGGACAGCGGAATACCGTCCGAGGTTCGGATTCTCTTTGTCGAGCTTGACCGGGAGCGACGCCGGTCCGTCGATGTCGCGCTCTATGACAGGCTTCCAGGTGTCGTCGACGTACCTCGTCAGCTCGAAGCGCACCTCGGAGTCGTCGACGGGAATCGTTCCGGGAAGTATGAGCAGACCGGCATCCTCCCGCGTCCACAGCGCATGGATCACAGCTGCCATCAGGCGCAGGACCCCTCGAGTGCGCTGGAAACGCTCAAGGGTCGACCAGTCCGAGTACAGGCGCTGGAACACCTCCGGGTGGATGGGGTAGGCCGCTTCCACCTTGCGCCGGTACTCCGCTTCGCGACACTCCCTCGGGAAGTCGCCGCTTTGGGACCGGTACAAGTTCATGAACGCCTCGATCACAGCATCACGCCCAGCGAAGGAATCCGGATCCGCCATCTCCTCGAACAGGCGCCTTCGCACGATCTCGTACGCCTCGTCGGCGCTCGCGGGTTGCCACTGCGCCGCCACGCGTTCCACGACGGCCTTCAGCCGCCGCAGCGCTTCCACGCCGCCCTCGCCGCCGACCTCGATCGCGCTGGAGTCCCCCGCCGCACCCTCGACCGCGCGCACCTTGTCGCTCGCAGGGATGCTCACGACGAGCAATGCTCCAGGTACCGCCGCAGCGGCCTCCGTGAGCGCCTGGGCGAATGTGAAGTGAGTATCGAAGGTACCTGCCGGCAGCTCACTGTTCGCATAGAGCTGGCGCGCGTAGGCCACCCACTCATCGATGAGCACGATGCACGGCGCATAGGCTCGCAGCAGTTCGTTCAGCTTCCTGCCCGGATTCGTTCCGGTCCTGTCAGCCTCGGCGACGATCGCATACCCTTCGGCTCCGCCGAGCTGCCACGCAATCTCGCCCCACAGCGTGCGCACCTCCGTGCCATCCGCCTTGACGTCGGGCTGACCCGGCGAGATGGCGGTTCCCACGAGCACTGCGCGTCGCACGCTCGGGAGCTTCTTGGCGTCGACCTCCTTCAGCACCTCATCGACACCGAGGAGGGTTGCGGGATCGGCACCGGAGACCACGTGGTAGAGCGCCAGCAGCGAGTGCGTCTTGCCGCCACCGAAGTTGGTTTGCAGCTCGACAACCGGGTCCCCGCCTGTGTCCGTGAGGCGCTTGAGCGCTCGGACCAGTAGCGAGCGGAGGCCGTCGGTCATGTACGTGCGGCGGAAGAACTCGCGCGGCTCGCGGTACTCGTCGGAGCCTTCTCCCCGATGGACCTGACCAAGGTCGGCTGCGAACTCTGCAGTCTGGTAGCGCCCAGTGCTCACGTCGTCGTGCGGCTTGATGACCATGCGCCATGGCTTGAGCCCGGCCATGGGCATACCCTCGAGAGCGGTCTGCGCTGCCTTACGCGTCTCCTTCTTCGCCGATTCCGCGAAGCGGATACGGAGCACCTCCTGCTTCATGTGGTCGGCCTCAACCGCTTCTTGCGCAGAGACCGCCTGCAGAAGCCGGTGAACGCTGTCGAGCGCGCGGTAGCTGTCGTCCGCCGAGAACGGCTCGTTGTGCGCCCAGCGGTTACGCACATCGCGCAGTTCACTCACCAGAGTGCGCTCCGCGTGGCCCAGCACCTTGCCGAAGACCTGGTGCCAGTAATCCCACATCGCCTTCAGGAGCACGTATACATCGCGGAACTCGGCAGCTGAAGAGCCTTCCTTCGCGTCGGCAGCGGCCTGCTCCGCCCAGGTGTCGCCCAGCGCGGCGTGCATCTCCCGCATGAAGAACGGTCGAAGGCCTGCTGTAAGCAGGTCGAGTCCCCTACCGACACGGTCTCGATTTCCTAGTGCCATCTACATGTCCCTCTCATCCTGGAAGCGCCAGACACTCGGACCTCCTTCGCCCGCGTCTGGCTACAGCGCCAGAGTATCCTGCGCAGGGGTCGCGGGCGGCTCTGCAGCCGCGAGACGCAGGATCTCCGGCCACGCCACCACGAGCGCGTTGTACGGCATCGCATCCTTCGCCCACTTCTTGCGGTCGCAGAGTGCGTACAGGCGGTACGCCAAGTCGCGTGCGACCTCACCTAGCGAGGGACCGACCGTGTGCAGCAGCGTCGCGGCTGCCGTCTCCCCCTCCTCCTCGAGCGCCTTCACGAGGTATTGCGTGATCTCCCAGACGGTGAGGCGCTTCTCGCTTCCCGGGTCCCAATTGGGCGAGAGCTCGCTTCGCCGCAGCAATCGGACCTTGCCTGCAGAGGCTGACACGAAGCCGTCCCGCGCGAGAGCTGCGACCGAGATAGCCTTCGCCGTGGCGAGTACCTCTGCAATGCCGTAGGCGCCGCTCTCGTACCCGTTCTGCTCGAACCACGCAATCGCCCATCGGCTCTCCGCGTCGAACTCGCCTTCCTGCTCGGCCAGTACTTCATCCAGGACTGTGTTGATCAGGCCCAGGGCGGTCCTCACACTTATC